>JADGOF010000036.1 GCA_017883105.1 Acidimicrobiales bacterium | reverse complement strand
GCCGACCCTGTCCGACATCGTCCTCAAGATGCCCCGCGGGGCCCAGGTCATCTACCCGAAGGACCTGGCCGCCATCTTGATGGAGGCGGACATCGCCCCCGGGCTACGGGTTCTCGAGGCGGGGGTCGGCTCGGGGGCGCTGTCGATGGCCCTGCTGCGGGCCGGTGCCGACGTGGTCGGCTACGAGCTGCGTGAGGATTTCGCCGATCGGGCGAAGAAGAATGTGGCGGCGCTGGTCGGTGACGCTGCCCCCTACCGTGTGGAGCTACGTGACGTCTACGAGGGAATCGACGAACGGGGCCTCGACCGGATCCTGCTCGATCTCCCCGAGCCGGCGCGGGTGTTGCCCCATGCCGAGCAGGCGATGCGTTCGGGCGGGATCCTGTGTGCCTATCTACCTTCCATCAACCAGACATCGGAGTTGTGCCAGGCCTTGGAACGCAGCTCATTCGGTCTGGCGTCGACCCTCGAGGTGCTGCATCGCACCTGGCATATCGAAGCCCGGTCCGTTCGCCCCGATCACCGGATGGTCGGTCACACGGGATTCCTGACCACGGCCAAGTTGCTGGTGCCGGCCGATGGCTCCGGCCCGGTGGATCCGACCGCCTGATCTAGCTCTGTTCGATGAAGATGCACTCCCCTGGGCACTCTTCGGACGCTTCCACCACCGCATCTTCGAGATCGGAAGGCACCGCGGCCATGCCGGCGGAACCTCCGGGCTCGTTCCTCACATCGGCGCCTTCCTTCACATAGGCGAGGCCGTCGTCGAGCAAGGTGAAGACAGCGGGCGCGATCTCCTCACAGAGGCCGTCGCCCGTGCAGAGATCCTGGTCAATCCAGACCTTCATCAGTTACGTCACTCCTACGTCTCGACCCTTCCGTACAGGTGGACTCCACCGGCGGGCTGGTCTCCGTTCAACTCAAGGGTTCGGTGCACGATCGCGCGCCATCGGACCCGAGGTCCGACTCCCTGTGCCCAATGCTATCCGGAACAAGGGACACCCTGGCTGACGGTCCGTCAGTTCCGTGCCGAATTCGCTGCCGGCCGGGCCGGTCGCCTCCCGTGGTGGTGCATCGAACCGGAGGGTGCCGGTGTAGGGTCGCCAGACGGGAGCCACGCTCGAATGAGGTGATTGCAACGGTTGATTTCCATGATGCGAGTGACGATCGCCGGCCGGCAGATGCCCTCGATGACGAGGACATCGAATCTCTGAGGATTCGCGCCGCGGCGGCGGAGGAGGAAGTGACCCTTCTCCGGCGCCGGCTGCAGGAGAGCCCGCGCCGGGTCCAGACGCTCGAGGAGAAACTGCTGGAGACCAAGGGTCAGCTGGCCCAGGCCATCTCGCAGAACGAAAAGCTCACTTTTACCCTGCAGACGGCCAAGGAGCACGTGGCCAACCTGCGGGACGAGGTGGAGAAGCTCACCCAGCCGCCGGCCGCGTACGGGACGTTCCTCGGGACGAATGAGGACGGCACGGTCGATGTGTTCTCCGGCGGGCGGAAGATGCGAGTGACCCTCCACCCCGACATCGAGGTCGAGGAACTCCGACGCGGCAACGAAGTGGTGCTCAACGAATCGCTCAATGTCATCCTGGCCCGGGAGGGTGAAGGTTCCGGAGAGGTGGTCGTCCTGAAAGAGGTGCTCGACGACGGCAAGCGGGCGCTGGTCTTCGGGCGGGCCGACGAGGAGCGGGTGGCCGAGCTCTCCGACGCCATGATCGGCGTGAAGTTGCGGGCCGGTGACACCGTCCTCATGGAGTCCCGCACCGGCCTGCTGATCGAAAAACTGGCACGTCCCGAGGTGGAAGAGCTGGTCCTCGAAGAAGTGCCCGATGTGACCTATGCCGACGTCGGGGGACTCGACGACCAGATCGAGGCGATCACCGACGCCGTCGAGCTCCCCTATCTGTACCGCGAGCTCTACGCGGAGCACCGTCTGCCCGCGCCCAAGGGGATCCTGCTCTACGGCCCCCCGGGGTGCGGCAAGACCCTCATCGCCAAAGCGGTGGCCAACTCGCTGGCCAAGAAGGTGGCCGAGGTCACCGGCAACACCAACGCCCGCAGCTACTTCTTGAACATCAAGGGTCCCGAGCTCCTCAACAAGTACGTGGGGGAGACCGAACGTCAGATCCGGCTGGTGTTCCAGAGGGCCCGGGAGAAGTCGGAGGAAGGGGTTCCGGTCATCGTCTTCTTCGATGAGATGGACTCCTTGTTCCGGACCCGGGGGACCGGCATCAGCTCCGACATGGAGTCGACCATCGTGCCGCAGCTGCTGGCGGAGATCGACGGGGTCGAGACGTTGAAGGACGTCATTGTGATCGGGGCGTCCAACCGCGAGGACCTGATCGACCCGGCCATCCTGCGTCCCGGGCGCCTCGACGTGAAGATCCGCATCGAACGGCCCAACGAGGTGGCTGCCACCCAGATCTTCTCGCGCTATCTCACGCCGGACCTCCCGCTCGATGCCGAGGAGGTGCGCACCTTGGGAGGGGGAGACCCGGCCAAGGCCACCCAGGCCATGATCGAGACCACCGTGACCGAGATGTACCGCAACGACGATGAGAACCGGTTCCTCGAGGTCACCTACCAGAACGGTGACAAGGAAGTCCTCTACTACCGCGACTTCTCGTCCGGGGCAATGATCGAGAACATCGTCCGCCGGGCCAAGAAGCTGGCCATCAAGCGGGCCATTGCCGAAGAAGGACGGGGGATCCGCACCGACGACCTGCTCGAGTCGATTCGCCAGGAGTACAAGGAGAACGAGGATCTTCCCAACACCACCAATCCCGACGACTGGGCGAAGATCTCCGGCAAGAAGGGTGAGCGGATCGTCTACATCCGCACCCTCATCAGCGATCGCGACGAGACCAAGGGCGGTCGTTCCATCGAACGGGTTGGCACCGGTCAGTATCTCTGAGCAGCGGCAGGGATAGGGTCGACTGCATGGCCACCCCCAAGGTCTGCGGCATCGAGACCGAGTACGGCATCCACGTGGTGAACGGCGATCCCAATCCGATCGCCGCGTCCTCGGTACTGATCAACGCGTATGCCCAACATGTGGCGCGCCAGCAGACGGGGTGGGACTTCGAGGACGAGGCGCCTGGTAACGACGCACGCGGTTTCGCCCGCGAGGGATCCATGCCGCCGCAGGTCGAGACCCATCTGGTCAACACCGTCCTGACCAACGGGGCCCGCTACTACGTCGACCATGCCCACCCCGAGTTTTCGACACCCGAATGCCGGGACGCGCTCGAATGCGTGCGCTATGACCGTGCCGGCGAGCTGATCCTGATCCGTTCGATGGAGGCGGCCGATCTGGCCGTCCACGACGGATCCCAACTGGTCGTCTACAAGAACAACTCGGACGGCAAGGGGAACTCCTACGGGGCCCACGAGAACTACCTGATGGACCGGGCAGCTCCCTTCACCCGCATCGTGGCTGGAGTGACCCCCCACTTCGTCACCCGTCAGATCTTCGCCGGGGCCGGCAAGGTGGGGGCGGAGACGGCCACCCACGACGGCAACCCGGTCGATTTCCAACTCTCCCAACGGGCGGAGTTCTTCGAGGAGCAGGTCGGACTCGAGACGACGTTGAAGCGCCCGATCGTCAACACCCGGGACGAGCCGCACGCCGACCCCCACCGCTACCGTCGGCTCCATGTGATCGTCGGTGACGCCAACCTGGCCGAGGTGGCCACCTTCTTGAAGGTGGGGACGACGTCGCTGGTCCTGGCCATGATCGAGGACGACATCTCGAGCGACCGCAACCTGGCCCTGGCCGACCCGGTCACCGCTATGCACGAGGTGGCTCTTGACCGGACCTTCACCCGCCCCCTGCGAATGGCCGACGGGTCGAGGGCCACCGCCCTGTCCGTCCAGTGGGAGCTCTTCTCCCTGGCCCGTAAGTACGCCGACGACCGCGGACTCGAGTGCATGGGGGACGAGGCGATCGGCGAGGAAGTCCTCACCCGTTGGGAGACCGTCCTCCACGGCTTGGAGACCGACCCGATGTCGCTGTCCCGTCAGCTCGACTGGGTGGCCAAACTGCAACTGCTCGAGGCCTATCAGGATCGCCACGGCTGCGGGTGGGACGACCACCGCATGGCCGCTCTCGACCTCCAGTACCACGACCTGCGTCCGTCGCGGTCGTTGTTCGCCCGGCTCGATACCGAGCGGATCGTGGACAAGGACGCAGTGGAGTCGGCGATCACCGAGCCTCCTCGGGGCACGCGGGCCTGGTTCAGGGGCCAATGCCTCAAGAAGTGGCCGGCCGCGGTGGTCACGGCCAACTGGGACTCACTGGTCTTCGACCTCGGCACCGACCCCTTACGCCGCGTCCCTATGATGGATCCACTGAAGGGCACGGCCGAACATGTCGAAGAACTGTTGGAGGCGTGTACGAGTCCGTCCGAGCTGTTGGACCGACTGAGCAGCTAGGGAGAGAAGTGATGGCAGAACGAGAACAGAAGAAGAAGACGGCCACGACCGAACGCGCCGACGAAGTCGTCGAGGACGTTCCGGCTGCGTCGGCTACGGGTGAGAAGTTGAAGGCCGAGCTCGACGACCTGCTCGACGAGATCGACGAGGTGCTCGAGGACAACGCCGAGGAGTTCGTGCGCAACTATGTCCAAAAGGGTGGCGAGTAGCCCCGGTGACGCTGCCGCTGTTTTCGACAACCGATGATCCCGGACCCGATTTCACTGGGCTGATCCGGCGTCTCGAGGTTCCTTCGCCCACCATGATGCCCACAGGCTCCGCCCTGTTCGGATCGAACGGGGCGGGTGGCAACTCGTTCCGTCACGGCACCACGGTGGTTGCCCTACGGTTCGCCGACGGCGTGGTGATGGCAGGTGACCGCCGAGCCACCGAGGGCCATGCCATCGCCCACCGGGCTATGCAGAAGGTCTTCCCGGCCGACCGGTACTCGGCGGTGGCCATCGCCGGCGCGGCGGGGCCGGCCGTGGAGATGGTCCGGCTCTTCCAGACCCAGCTCGAGCATTACGAAAAGGTCGAAGGCGTGGTCCTCTCCCTGGAGGGCAAGGCCAACCAGTTGAGCCAGATGGTGCGTGAGCACCTGCCCATGGCCATGCAGGGCCTGGCCGTGGTCCCGTTGTTCGCCGGATACGACCTGGCCCGGGGCACGGGTCGGATCTTCACCTACGACGTGACCGGTGGCCACTACGAGGAGACCGAGTACAACGCCACCGGATCGGGCGGACGGGATGCCCGGACCACCGTCAAGCTCGGGTACCGGGACGGGCTGGTCCGCGACGAAGCGGTGGAACTGGCTATTCAGGCCCTCTACGAGGCGGCGGACGAGGACTCGGCCACCGGCGGGCCCGATCTCATCCGGGGCATCTACCCCTTGGTGGCAACGGTCACCGCCGAAGGATTCCTGTCGATTCAAGATGACGAGGTCGCCGAGCGGTTCTCCACCCTCATCGACCGCCGCCGTTCGGAGGGCCGCCAGCTATGACCATGCCCTACTACGTCGCCCCCGAACAGGTGATGAAGGACCGTGCCGAGTATGCACAGAAGGGCATCGCCCGGGGGCGGTCGCTGGTGGCCACCACCTATGACCAGGGGATCGCCATCGTGGCCGACAACCCGTCGCGCTCACTCCACAAGATCAGCGAGATCTACGACCGGATCGCTTTTGCCGGTGTGGGCAAGTACAACGAGTTCGACCAGCTGCGGGTCTCGGGGATCCGTCATGCCGACACCAAGGGGTACGCCTACAGCCGCGAGGACGTCGAAGCGCGGTCGCTGGCTAATCTCTACGCCCAGTATCTGGGCCAGGTGTTCACCCACGAGATGAAGCCGCTCGAAGTCGAGATCCTGGTGGCCGAGTTGGGGACCGGCCTGCGTCCTCCCCAGCTCTACCACATCGCCTACGAGGGGACGATCACCGATGAGGACCGCTACGCAGTGCTCGGTGGCGAGACGGAAACCATCGCGCAACGCCTCGACCAGCTGTGGTCGGCGGAGTGGCCACTGCCCGATGCCCTGCGCTCCGCGGTCGGTGCCCTGGCCGGACCGGACCGAACCCTCGGGGGGTCCGATCTCGAGGTGGCCGTGCTCGCCGAGGGCAACGGTCGCCGGGCGTTCCGCCGCCTGGTGGATGACGAGCTGGACGCACTGCTCGGCTGACGATCGCCTCGTCGATCGGCCGGATTCGCTGGAAGAGCCCCTCCTCACGGTACCGTGAGAGAGATGGACAAGCGCATCTACGGCTTGGAGAACGAATACGGGGTCACCTGTACGTTGCGCGGGCAGCGGCGGTTGAGCCCCGACGAGGTGGCTCGCTACCTCTTCCGCCGGGTGGTCAGCTGGGGGCGTTCATCCAACGTGTTCCTCGAGAACGGCGCCCGCCTCTACCTCGATGTGGGGAGCCATCCCGAGTACGCCACGCCCGAATGCGACGACATCGCCGAGCTGGTGGCCCACGACAAGGCGGGGGAGTGGATCCTCTCCTCGCTGGTCGAAGGAGCCGAGGCCCGGCTCCGCGAAGAGGGCATCCGCGGGGATATCTACTTGTTCAAGAACAACACCGACTCGGCCGGCAACTCCTACGGCTGCCACGAGAACTACCTGACCAGCCGGCGGGACGACTTCGCCCACTACACCGAAGTGCTCATCCCGTTTCTGGTCAGCCGCCAGGCCTACGCCGGTGCGGGCAAGGTGCTTCAGACGGCACGCGGCGCGGTCTACTGCCTCAGCCAACGGGCCGAGCACATCTGGGAGGGGGTGTCCTCGGCCACCACCCGCAGCCGGCCGATCATCAACACCCGGGACGAGCCCCATGCCGATGCGGAGAAGTACCGGCGGCTCCACGTGATCGTGGGGGACTCCAACATGAGCGAGTACGCCACGTTCCTGAAGGTCGGCGCCACCAGCATCGTGCTGCGGATGCTCGAGGACCCCTCGACGGTGATGCGCGACCTCACCCTGGAGAATCCGATCCGGGCCATCCGTGAGATAAGCCACGACATCACGTGCCGCAAGCCGGTGCGCCTGGCCAACGGGCGGGAGATGAGCGCTTTGGACATCCAGGGCGAGTATCTCCAGCGGGCCATCCGCTATCGCGACCGGCAGGGGCTCTCAGCCCAGGAGGACCGGGCCCTCGACATGTGGGAGCACTGCCTGAAGGGCCTGGAGGCCGACCCGCTCTCGCTCCATCGGGAGTGCGACTGGGTGGCCAAGTACCGCCTGATCGAGGCCTACCGCGACCGTCACGGGCTCTCCCTCCACAGCCCGAACGTGTCGCTCCTCGATCTCCAGTACCACGACGTGGACCGGAGCCGGGGGCTCTACTACCGGCTCCAGCGCCACGACCAACTGGACCGGATCTGTGAGGACGTGGACATCGCCACCGCCATGTCCACGCCGCCGCAGACCACCCGAGCCCGTCTCCGAGGGGAGTTCGTCAAGCGGGCCAAGGAGCGCCGCCGCGACTTCACCGTCGACTGGGTGCACCTCAAGCTCAACGATCAGGCCCAGCGCACCGTCCTGTTGAAGGACCCCTTCAAATCGAAGGACGAACGGGTGGAGAAGCTGATTGCCGGGTTGTGACGACCGGGATGGTCGGCGTGGCGGGATTTGCCGGTCGACCCGGTCGGTCACCTTCGGTGCGGTAGCGTCCCCTGATCGTGTCCACTGAAACGCCCGACATGTCGCCGACCGTCACGGAGCCCGCACCGGTGACCGACGGCGGCAATGACCTGACCGGCCAGCGCACCCGGGGCGGGGGCTACCGGTCGGTCATCGAATGGGTGATCATCCTCATGGCGGTGCTGCTGTGCACCGTCCTTCTGCGCACCTACGTGGTCCAGTCGTTCTCCATCCCGTCGCTGTCGATGGCCTCCACCCTCCAGGTGGGCGACCGGATCATCGTCAACAAGTTGAGCTACCGGCTCCACGATGTGCACCGGGGGGACATCGTGGTCTTCGCCCGGCCAACCTTGGAGGACCAGGCCTACGCTGATCTGGTCAAGCGGGTCATCGGCCTCCCCGGCGAGTCCATCTCGTCGAAGGACGGTCACGTCTACATCGACGGCAAGCGACTGTCCGAGCCCTGGCTCCCGCCCGGTCCGCAGAGCATGACGGAGGCGTTGCCCGGGGACCCCCACCCGCAGTTCAACATGCCGGGCCCGGTCAAGATCCCGGCGGGCGCGTACTTCGTGATGGGCGACAACCGGACCAACTCCGAGGACAGCAGGTTCTTCGGGCCCATTCCCAAATCCCTGATCGTGGGCCGGGCCGTGGCCGTGGTCTGGCCGGTCAGCCGGGTCAAGGGCCTGTAGGCGCAGAGGAGCGCGGCAGCGGGTGAGGTAGCCTCGCTCCCTGGTGGAACACGACCTCGTTCACGTTCCGCGGGAGGTTCCCGAGCTCGTCCTCCCGGTGGTGCGGGCCCCGATCGCCGTCCCGGAGCTGAGTGTCCCCGTGCCGGACGGGCCACCGGGCCTGGCCCGTCGGGGCCGTTGGGTGCTCGAGTGGCTGGCGGTCCTGGCGGTGGCCCTCATCCTGGCGGTCACCGTCCGGACCTTCGTGGCCCAGATGTTCTACATCCCGTCGGGCTCGATGCTCCCCACCCTGCAGATCGGGGACCGCATCGTGGTCGACAAACTGAGCTACCGCCTCCACGGTGTCCACCGGGGGGACATCGTGGTCTTCGCCCGCCCTCCCCTCGAGAGCGCGGCCTACGCCGATCTGGTCAAGCGGGTGATCGGACTGCCCGGGGACACCATCTCGTCCATCGACGGTCGGGTGTACTTCGACGGGGCACCCCTGGACGAGCCCTGGTTGCCGAACCCGCATCCGGTCAGCTCGCCCAGCCCGCTTCCGGATGCGTTCAGCCTCAGCCACCCTTACACGGTGCCTGCCGGCGAGTACTACGTGATGGGCGACAACCGGACCAACTCCGAGGACAGCCGGTACTTCGGGCCGATCCCCGAGAACCTGATCGTCGGGAAGATGGCCTTCAAGGTGTGGCCGCTGAACGACATGGTGTGGCTGGCCGCCCTCGCCGTGACGGGGGTGGCGGCGCTGGGGCTGTTGTTGTTCTTGCTCCAAGACCGCCGTTCCGTCCACCCCCGACAGGCGCCGACGACCCGCGGGCCGCCGGCGCCGCGTACCCCCTGGTAAGGGTGGCGAGTCCCGTCCCTCGGTGACGCCGTCGGGGGGTACCGCACCCCGGTACACTCGTTGACGTGCCATTTCTCAGCCCGGCGAAGTTGCTGGTCATCTTGGTGGTGGCCCTCATCGTGCTCGGGCCCGACAAGCTGCCCAAGGTGGCCAAGCAGGTCGGGAGCCTCTGGGGGGACTTCCGCAAGTTCCGCGAGCGGTTGGAGAGCGGGGTGCGGGGCAACTTCCCCGACCTCCCCTCCACCGACACCATCACCCAGGCGGTGCGGTCGCCTCTTTCTTTCCTCGACAAGCTGGCGGACAGCCATGGCGGTGAGAACGCCGTGACTTCCACCGTGACCACCGGCTCCGAACCACCTGACGTCCACGGAGACGCCGTTCAGCCCGCAGCGGTGGCCAACCGACCGTCTGGCACCGTGCATGCATTCGAGGAGCCGCCGTCCATCCCCGGGGTGTCCATCGCCGACCCGGGGGGTGTGGTCCACCAGGTCCGTGCCGCCGGCCATGTCGTCCCAGACGACCCCGGAATGAACTGAGCCGTTCCGTGCTGGACGCTGAGGATCGGTACCGACGAGGGCTGCGGTAGATGGCCATCTCCCTGAAGCGACGGAGCGAGGCGAAGCCGACGCCGGACGCCATGACGCTGACCGAGCACCTGACCGAGCTGCGCCGTCGGGTGATGATCTGTGCGTTGGCCTTTGCGGTGACCGCCACGCTGGCCTTTCTCCTCTACAACCCGATACTGGCCTTCCTCAAGCATCCCTACTGCCAGGTGGCACCCGGCCACTGCGGCTTCTTCATCACCGGGCCGCTGGACGGACTGTCCCTGCGGATCAAGATCTCCGCCTACGGAGGGCTCTTTCTGGCGTCGCCGGTGCTGCTGTGGGAGCTGTGGCGGTTCATTACCCCCGGGTTGAAACGGAACGAGAAGAAGTACGCCATCCCCTTCCTCGTGACCTCCATCCTCCTGTTCGCCCTCGGGTGCCTGGTGGCCTACCTGTCCTTTCCCCACGCACTGAAGTTCCTCGACAGCATCGGTGGGCCGAGCCTGCACGCCATCCTCGATCCCACCAAGTACCTGAGCTTGATCCTCCTGCTGATGACCGTCTTCGGGCTCGCCTTCGAGTTCCCTGTGCTGTTGGTGTCCCTCGAGGTGGCCGGGGTGTTGTCGCCCAAACAGCTGGCGTCGTGGAGACGGTGGGCCATCGTGTCCATCGTGGTGGTGGCCGGCGTGGTGACGCCCAGCTCCGACCCGTTCTCCATGATGGCCTTGGCCGTTCCCCTCTACATCTTCTACGAGCTCTCGATCATCGTCGGGAAGATCATCAAACGATGACGACGGGGCGTGCCCGGGGGACCGCCGGGGACGCGTCCGCACTGGGGGAGGGGTTCCGGGACCGGTTCGCACAGGCCCTCGGGTTCCCTCTCGACCCGTTCCAGCACCGCGCCATGGACGCCATCGACCGCGGTGAGTCGGTGCTGGTCTCGGCGCCCACCGGATCGGGGAAGACCCTGATCGCCGACTACGCCGCGGCCTGCGCCCTCGAGTGGGGAGGCAAGGCCTTCTACACCACGCCGATCAAGGCGTTGTCCAACCAGAAGTTCGCCGAGCTAGCGGCGCGCTACGGGGAGGGCCGGGTGGGCCTGTTGACCGGCGACGTGTCGCATCAGCCCCACGCGCCCATCGTGGTGATGACCACCGAAGTCCTCCGCAACATGCTGTTCGCCCGCTCGGCGATCCTCGACGGATTGGAGGTAGTGGTCCTCGACGAGGTCCACTACCTCCAGGATCCCTACCGGGGCTCGGTGTGGGAGGAGGTGCTGGTGCTGGCGCCTCCGGGCATCACCTTCGTGAGCCTGTCGGCCACCGTCAACAACGCAGCCGATTTCGGTTCGTGGCTGACGTCGGTGCGCGGCCCGACCCGGGTGGTCGTGGAGACCCACCGACCGGTCAAACTGCACCACCACTTCGCGGTGGCCGAACGGGGACGCGAGGGGCTCACCGTGTTCCCACTGCTGCGGGACGGAAAACCCAACCCCGACGGCGTGGCCATGGACGAGCGCCGGCGCCGTAACCCCCGCCATCGGGCCCGAGCCCCACGGAGGACCGAGGTGGTCGAGTACCTGGCCGACGCGGGGATGCTGCCGGCCATCACCTTCATCTTCTCCCGGGCGGCGTGCGACGACGCCACGCGGCAGTGCCTGCAGGACGGGGTCCGATTGACCACGCCGGAGGAGAGGCTCCGGATCCGTGAGCTCACCGAGCTCTCGGTGGAACGGCTGGACGACGACGACCTGGCGACCCTCGGCTACGGGCCGTGGTCCGCCGCCCTGGAGGCGGGTATCGCGCCCCATCATGCAGGGCTGGTCCCCTCCTTCCGCCAAGCGGTCGAGCGCTGCTTCTCCGAGGGACTGTTGAAGGTGGTGTTCGCCACCGAAACCCTGGCCCTCGGGATCAACATGCCGGCCCGCACCGTGGTGGTGGAGCGCTTCGCCAAGTTCCGGGGATCGGACACGTCGGCGCTCACCTCGGGTGAGTACCAGCAGCTGACCGGCCGGGCTGGGCGACGGGGGATCGACACCGTGGGCCACGCCCTGGTGTTGTGGTCGATGGCCACCCCGTTCCGGCTGGTGGCCCAGACGGCCATCGCCCCGCCCCCCGATCTGGTCTCCTCGTTCCACCCCACCTACAACCTGGCCGTCAACCTGGTGCGCCGATGGTCTCGTGAGGAGGCCCACGGCCTACTGGGCGCGTCCTACGGCCAGTGGCAGGCACCGGAGGGCTCGGTGTCCTTGGCCGCCCAGCTGGATCGACGACTGGCCATCCTGGAGAAGCGGGGCTTCGTCGACGGCTGGCGGCTGACCGAGACGGGCATGGTGCTGGCGTCGATCTACCACGAGTCGGA
>JADGOF010000385.1 GCA_017883105.1 Acidimicrobiales bacterium | reverse complement strand
CGCATCCTCCACGAGATGCGTTTCGGCGACGCGGCATCGCTGTCCCTCGGCGGGGGGAGCATCTACTACGGCACGGCCGATGCCACGCCGCTCTTCGTCATGCTGCTCGGTGAGATGCGGCGGTGGGGGGTCGCCCGCGAGATGGTCGACGAGCTCCTGCCCAACGCTGCCCGGGCCATCGAGTGGATCGAGCAGTTCGGCGACGCGGACGGCGACGGGTATGTGGAGTACCGGCGGGCCACCGACCGGGGGTTGGCCAATCAGGGTTGGAAGGACAGTTGGGACGGCATCCGCTATGCGGACGGCAGGGTGGCCGAGGCGCCCATCGCCCTGTGCGAGGTGCAGGCGTACACCTACGGTGCCTACCTGGCCAGTGCCCACTTCGCCTTCGAGGTCGGCGATACCGTCACCTACGACCGCTTCCGAGCCAAGGCCGCCCAGCTCAAGGCCAATTTCAACCGTGACTTCTGGTTGGAGGACAAAGGTTGGTATGCCGTCGGCCTCGATGCCGACAAGCGCCCGATCGATTCACTCACCTCCAACATCGGCCACTGCCTGTGGACCGGCATCGTGGACGAGGACAAGGCCCGTCAAGTGGCCGAGAAACTGGTCGGCCCGGCCATGTTCACCGGCTGGGGCGTCCGCACGCTGTCGAAGGAAAGTGGCGGGTACAACCCGATCAGCTACCACTGCGGATCGGTGTGGCCCCACGACACTGCCATCGTGGCCGCCGGACTGGCCCGCTACGGATATGACGGTGCTGCGCAGAAGCTGATCTTCGCCCTCCTTGACGCAGCGTCGGCCCAGGGCGGACGGCTTCCCGAGCTGTTCAGCGGCCTCGACCGGGGAGAGCTGAGCGCACCTGTTGGCTATCCGACCTCCTGCTCGCCCCAGGCGTGGGCGGCGGCCTCACCGCTGCTTTGCTTGCGGACGCTGCTCCGACTGGACCCTTGGATCCCCTACGGCAAGACCTGGCTGTCACCCAACCTGCCCGAGGGGATCGGCTACCTCAAGGTCGAGGGGATTCCCCTGGCCGGGTCGCGGGTGACCATCGAGGTGGGTAGCGAGGTGCCCGGCGGAGTCGCCGTGGCCGGCCTGCCTCCGGAGATCGAACTGATTCGTGAGCCCCGAAGGCCCTCGACGGCCGCCTGAGGAGCTTCGCCGGACCGGCTACCAACCCCGTTCGACCCACTGGCCGAGGTGGGGGTATTCGGTGCCGATGGTGGTTCCTTCCCCGTGGCCGGGCAGCACCAAGGTGTCCGGCCCGAAGGGGACGAACAGTCGCTGTTCGATGGAGGTGATGATCGAACCGAAGTCGGAGTGGTCGAACGAGGTATTGCCCGGCCCTCCCGGAAACAAAGTGTCGCCGGTGAACAGCAGCGGCGTTCCCTCGACGGCGAAGCACATCGAGCCTGGCGTGTGTCCGGGGGTGGCAATGGTGGCGATCCGGAGCCGTCCCACCTTGAGGACCGACTCGTCTTCAAGAAGCTGGTCGTAGGAGGGCAGCATGCCAGCGTCGGCCCGGGTCACGGCAACATCGATGCCCGCCTCGCGCACCGCCTCGACGGCCTGGATGTGGTCCCAGTGCCCGTGGGTCTCGACCACTTGATGCACCGAGAGGGCCCGGCACAGCTCGAGCAGCCTGTCGTGCTCGTTGGCGGCGTCGATGAGCATCGATTCACCGGTCGCCCGGCACCGCACGATGTAGACGTTGTTGTCGACCGGTCCGACCACTACCCGGTGGACCTCGACAGCGGTGTCCTCGTAGTCGATGATGGTGGCTGGCACGGTGGAAGGACCTCCTGGCTGGCTGTCGGCCAGCGTACCCGGCACACCCCTCCCGTTGGTCATTGCCGCCACGGTTCTGGTAGACAAACGGGGCACGCGATCCTCGTTTCGGGGACCACCCAGGGGATGGAGAACAGGATGAACTTCGCTTTCAGTGAGGAGCAGGACGAGCTTCGCAAGTCGGTCCACCGGTTTCTCGAGGACAAGTCTCCCGAGACCGAGGTCCGCAGGCTGATGGAGACCACCGAGGGGTACGACCCCGCGGTCTGGACCCAGATGGCCGAGCAATTGGGGTTGCAGTCGCTGATCATCCCGGAGCAGTTCGGCGGATCGGGCTTCTCCTACGTCGAGCTGATCGTGGTGCTCGAGGAGATGGGCGCAGCGCTGCTATGCACACCCTTCTTCTCCACGGTGGCCCTGGCCACCAACGCCATCCTCACCTCGGGCGACCAGAGCGCTCAGGAGTACCTGCTGCCGGGGATCGCCGCAGGGGAGACCATCGCGGCCCTGGCCTTCACCGAGGACACCGGTAGATGGGACGCCGACGGGATCATGCTGGCCGCCACGGCGGACGGGGACGGCTGGGTCCTCAACGGTCACAAGTCGTTCGTGCTCGACGGGCACGTGGCGGGCCTGGTTCTGGTGGTGGGACGCACCTCCGCCGGCTTGTCGCTCTTCGGCGTGAAGGGCGATGCCGACGGCCTCACCCGTACCCCCCTGGCCACCATGGACCAGACCCGCAAACAGGCTCGGCTGGAGTTCACCAACACCTCGGCATGGCTGATCGGTGCCGACGGGGGCGCAGAGCCGGGGTTGTCCAAGACACTCGACCTCGCCGCGGTGGCCCTCGCGGCCGAGCAGGTGGGCGGTGCCCAGCGGTGTCTGGACAGCTCCGTCGAGTACGCCAAGACCCGCATCCAGTTCGGGCGGCCCATCGGCAGTTTCCAGGCCATCAAGCACAAGTGCGCGGACATGTTGTTGGAGGTCGAGTCGGCCAAGTCAGCGGCGTACTATGCCGGCTGGGCCGCCGCCGAGGATTCCGACGAGCTGCCGGTGGTGGCCTCGCTGGCCAAGTCCTACTGTTCGGAGGCCTACTTCCACGCGGCCGCCGAGACCATCCAGATCCACGGTGGCATCGGATTCACCTGGGAGCATCCCGCCCACCTCTACTTCAAGCGGGCCAAGTCCTCGGAGCTCATGTTGGGCGATCCTTCCTACCATCGGGAGCTGTTGGCCCAGCGCATCGGCATTTGAGCCCTTCCCGACCTTCGACGACGTGCGCAACGGTGCACGACCAGATGCCGGTGAACAACCGGCGTACTTGGATAGCGGGGTCCACCCCTTGAGCGAGGGCCGCGCGTACCGTGGGGAATTCCGACGCGCGACCCCTTCCCGAGTGACGACACTGCCTCCCTG
>JADGOF010000035.1 GCA_017883105.1 Acidimicrobiales bacterium | reverse complement strand
TTGCTGCGGCCTTCGATGAACTCGAGCGGGTGATCTGACCGGCGAACCTCACTGGAGCGAGTGAGTTCGCGCCACATGATCAATCAATGCAACAGAGCCTGCCGGCGTCAGGGCGTTACCGAGGAAATTGGCGGCGTCCCGATCCCGTTCAGGTAGCGCACTTGCGTAGACATTGAGGGTGACTGATGGATCCTTGTGACCAAGTCGGCCAGCAACTGTCATCACATCGTGGCCAGCACCGATTAGCTGCGTCGCTGCGAAGTGGCGCAGAGCATGTAAATGCGTCTTGACCCCGACGTCATCTGCGATCTTGGTGACATAGTGCGACGCGGTGTCAGGTGCGATCGGTCGTCGACCGTCGTAAGTGAAGATCGGGGTCTCGGAAGTGATCTCTATGCCGAGGTCATGCGCTCGAGACTCGGCTTCGACCAAATGCCGTTTGAGGACCGTCTCGCCAAACTCATCCAGTGCCAAGCGTCGAACCCCATGAGCCTTCGTCGATTTCGTGATCAGCTTGCCCCGACCCATCGACGCTACCGACCGTTCGATCGTCAGCGTCGTTGCTTTCCAATCGATATCGCCCCACCGAAGTCCACAGAGCTCGCCACGTCGGGCGCCTGTGACAGCCGCAATCGCTATATAGGCAGCCATGTCGGGATCGTTCGCATCGGCGGCCGCAATCATCTTCTGGACGTCTGAGGCCGATGGAGCGACGATTTCCTTCTGTACCAGCTTCGCCGGGCTGGCCTCTGCGGCAGGATTTGATGCGAGCATCCTCCACCTGACGGCTTGCTTGCACGCGGCTCGCAGGATCGAGTGGCATTGGCGCACCGTCGATGGTGATAGTCCCTCGGCAGTTAGTCCGGCATAGTACGTGTCGAGATCGAGCGTGGACAGCTTCTTGAGCGGGATGGATCCAACGCCCGGCTTGATCCGCTTCTCGATCAGACGCTTGTATTCCCGCAGCGTGGTGGGTGATCGACCCTCGGAGGCAATGTGCTTCAGCCACTTGGCGAGCAGCTGCTCGACGGTGCCGGCCGGCCCGGTGGCACCGATGCCTCGAGTCGCTTCCGTCTCCCGGATCAACTTGGCCAACGCCTGAGCGGCTGTCGTGATCTCTGGATCGTCACCGGCGTACCCAGGCCAGATCCGCGATGTCTGGCCGTACTTGCCGGATACAGCGTCCTTCCCGGTGGAAACCCGCAGTTCCCAGACCGCATTCTTGCCCCGGCCTCGCAACAATCGCTTCGAACCCTTCATGGCACGTGCGTAGCCATTTTGGGATGATTGTGGGATGACCGTTTCCGATCGGTAGCGATAAACTACCTCCCACCTGGTGCGCCCCCCCGGACTTGAACCCAGGAACCTTCAGATTAAGAATCTGCTGCTCTACCGTTGAGCTAGGGGCGCCCGGGCAGCATAAGTCCCGATCACATGGGCGTCAACGGAGTGAGCATTCCGGACCGGAGTGGCCGCTGCCGACCGGGCGACGTGGCCGGTATCGATGCCGCCGACGTTTCAGGGGACCGGTGGTTCGCACCTGGCCGCTACCGACTTGGGCGGAGGGGTCAGGCCCAGACGCCACGAAATCCACGGCAGCGACTCCCTGAAGGCCTGGGCCCAGAACTCGAAGGAGTGGGTCCCCGCAGGAGTCGTCAGGCAGACCTCCATGCCCGTGGGTCGTGCCAGTCGGGCCAGCTGCTTGGTCTCGGCCAGCGGTTGAGGATCGCTCTCCCCGGCGGTGAACCAGCCGCCCATGCCTACATAGCGCCTACCGGTGAGGAGGTGCACCGGGTTGTGGGCCTCGTACTGTGCTTTCGATCCGCCGAAGAGCTGGGCGATGGTCTGTTGCACGGTGTCATCGAGGTAGGTCGGTGACGCGTACCCCGAGTAGCTGGCGAAGGTGGAGTACACGTGGAGGTTGCGGAGCGCCAGCATGGTGGCGCAGGTGCCGCCGTCGGACAGCCCGGCAACGGCGAGGGAGTGCTCGCCCACCGCGGCGTTGAAGCTGGCCTGCATGAAGGCGGGCACGTCCTTCACCAGATAGGTCTCGGCGTTGCCGAGGTGGGTGTTGGCGCACTCGGTGTCCTGGGCGGAGCCGTTGTTGTCCGGGATGACCAAAATGGGAGCGAGGCCGTGGTGGGTGGCTGCGAAAGCGGTCGAGGTGGTGTCCGCGTACCCGGCCCGGGTCCAATCCAACGGCTCACCGGGGATGCCCGCGATCAACTCGATGACGGGCAGCTGGGGTTCCGGGCTCTTGAACCAGTCCGGGGGAACGTAGACGTAGGCCTGACCTGTCTGGAAATGCGAATCGGTCGGCGGGATGGTGACTGCCACCGTGCTTCCATGCGCGGGGAGCTTGCCCGTCCTACGGACCTCCTGGCGGATGGCCTGGAGCGCAGGGAGACTCGTGAAGTGGGCGGCGTCCTTGCCGAACAGCCGATCCAGGGTGGGGTAGTAGTCGTAGGTCTGGTTGACGACGGTGAAGGCGGCCAGGATGCAGAAGACGATGGCGATGACCGAAAACGTGCGGAGTGCCCAGTGGGCTTGGGTCCAACCGAGGAGGACAACGGTGAGGGAGAACCAGATCAGCCACGCCCAGGCGTAGAAGGACATCGGGAATTGGTCCGGGACGAGGTTGAACACCTCAATGACCAAACCCGTGAGCAGAGTGAGGGCGAAGCTCAACGGGACACCGACGATCAATTGGTACTTCCATGCCCCATCCAGCCAACCGACCGACAGGATGACCGCGGCAATGGCGACAATGACCACCATCGTTGGGAACCATCCAGTGATGAGGTCGAGGTTGAATACAAGGGTTCCCATGGGGATCATTGCCTAAGCTATCCGAGCGGTCCCACTGATCAGGGACTAGAAAACGGGGGCACCCGAGGAAGAAGCTGCGAGCGTGACAACCGAGCCCGACCCGAGTCCGACGAGTGAGCCCGACCCGAACGACGAGCAGGCCGGGGAGAGCACCTTCGATGCCCTGAGCGCGGAGCGCCGAAAGAAGCGGGACCAGTTGGGCGAACAGGGGATCGACCCCTACCCGTTGCGGTTCGACCGCACGGCCATGGCCGCCGAGCTTCATGAGCGCCACGACGAGTTGGCCGCTGATGTCCGCACCGGCGAGAACGTTCGCATGGCCGGGCGCCTGACCAGTGTCCGCGGGCACGGCAAGCTCTCCTTCGCCACATTGCAGGATGTTTCGGGTTCGATCCAGCTGCTCATGCAGGCGTCGGTCCTCTCCGATCAAGCCAAGCCGGTGCTGGCCACCTTCGACCTGGGCGACTGGATCGGTGCCGAAGGTGAGGTCATCACCAGTCGACGGGGCGAGCTCTCCCTGGACGTGACCGAGCTCTGGCTGTTGTCCAAGGCGCTCCGCCCGCTGCCCGACAAGTGGCACGGCCTGACCTCGACCGATACCCGTTACCGCCAGCGGGAAGTCGACCTCCTGGCCAATCCGGAGAGTCGTCGGGTGTTCGACATCCGGTTCCGCACCGTCGCCGCCCTTCGCAAGGAGATGATGGGGGAGGACTTCGTGGAAGTGGAAACGCCGATCCTGCAGCCCCAGGCCGGTGGGGCACTGGCCCGACCGTTTCTCACCCACTCCAATGCCCTCGATATTGACCTGAGCCTGCGCATCGCCCCCGAGCTCTACCTCAAGCGGTTGGTGGTGGGGGGATTTGAGCGGGTGTTCGAGATCGCCCGCAACTTCCGGAATGAGGGGATCGATACCCGGCACAGCCCCGAGTTCACTGCACTCGAGGCCTACTGGGCCTTCAGTGACTACAACGACGGCATGGACATGACCGAGCGCCTGGTGGTTGCTGCCGCCAGGTCGGCCACCGATCGGATGAACTTCTCCGTGGGCGAGCGGTCCATCGACCTCACGCCACCGTGGCCCCGACGCCAACTCCTCGACTGGTTGGCCGAGATGGTGGGACGCCGGCTGCACCCGACCGACCCGGTTGAGGACGTGCGGGCGGTGTGCGAGAAGCACGACGTCGACATCCTGCCCGAGTGGGGCTCGGGGAAGCTCATCTTCGAGCTGTACGACACGATCGTGCTCCCGACCGTCGTCGACCCGGTCTTCGTGTGCGGCTTCCCTGTGGAGGTCTCGCCGCTGGCCCGTCACAGCAACGACGACCCGACCATGGCCGACCGGTTCGAGCTGTGCATTGACGCCAAGGAGTTTGCCAACGGGTACAGCGAGCTCAACATCCCCGAGGAGCAGGAAGAGCGGTTCAGCCACCAAGCCAAAGCGGTGGCCCAGGGGGATCTCGAGGCCATGCCGGCCGACCTGGCATTCGTGCGGTCCCTCGAATACGGCTTGCCACCCACGGCCGGCATCGGAGTCGGCGTGGACCGGCTGGTGATGCTCCTGTCCGAGGTGGAAGCCATCCGCGATGTCATCCTCTTCCCGATGCTGCGACCGGAAGCCGCCAGTTGACCGACGGGTCGGACGACGGCAGCACGATCGGAAGCCCCGTCGGTGGCGGCGGCCCCGCAGCCAACGGTGCGGTCACCCTGGCCGTGACCAACCCGGCGGAGGAGCGCCCGATCGCCATCGAATCGGTGACCGAGGACCTGGCCGAGGAGATCGCCATCGAGGGGCTGTCGGTCTTTCAGATCACCGAGGAGATCGAGGTCGAGCTGCCCCCAGGCAGTCGGACCGTGGTGGTCAGTGATCTCCATCTGCCGGCCGTGGCCATCGACACGTCCCGGGCGGTGGCCGTTGAGCTGGCCGCCATCTTGACCGGGTGGACCGGGCCTGGGGCGTTCGTGATCGCCGGGGACGGTTTCGAGATGCTGGCCGGTCCCCCTGACGTGGAGAAGATCCTCGACGCCCACCCCGAGTTCACTGAGGCTGCGGCGGCATTCGCCGCCCACGAGGACCGTCGCCTGGTGGTGCTCTCCGGCAACCACGATGGGCAGCTTGCCTGGGACGGCGATGCGGTGAGGGTGCTCACCGAGCGCCTAGGGGTGAACGACTTCGCCCTGACCTGCAATCTCATCATCGCCACCGACAGGGGCATGCAGACGGTGCGCGTCGTGCACGGGAACCAGTCCGATCCCTACAACACCTTCGAGGACCCGTGGTCACCGGTCGACACGCCATTCGGCCACCATGTGGTGCGGGACCTCCTGCCGGAGATCGAATCCCGCCAGGCCTCCGGGACCCTCTTCGAGGGGATCCAGTGGCTTGACGGGGAGTTTGCCGATTTCATGGGGTCCCGCCTCTTCTATCGCAAGATCGTCGGCAAGCTCTGGCTGGTGGCCATCCCTTTTGTCGCCATCCTGTTACTCCGTCTGCTGGCATTCCTGCCCGGTGTCGGCCGCCTGCTGCACCACCATGCCCAGCGGTGGCTGCTCGGCTTCGGGGCTCTGGTCACCTTCATCGTGATCGTGGCCGCGGTGGCCGCGGTGGCCACCCTGCTCCGGGTGAACCGGGCGTTGCGGGAGACCGCAATCAGCGCCCGGTTCGATCCGGCCAGCCACAACGCGCCGCCCCGGGCCGAAGCGGCCCGCCTGGTCACCCAGGGGTTTGCCGGCATGATCTCCTGCCACACCCACGAGCCCGAGCTGTCTGTGGTGGGGAACGGCTTCTACGCCAATACCGGTAGCGGCACCGCGTCGGTGGTGGGCCGGCGGTCACGGCTGCGACTCCCACACCCCTTCGTCACCGTGCACCGCTTCTCCTACATCGAGATACGGGGTGCCTCCCTGCTCGAGTTGAAGCTCTTCCTCAGAGAGGTACCGGTGCGGAGCCCGGTACTGCTCGAGCGGCTGGCGCTGGCCCACAGCAACGTCGACCTTTCGACCACCACTATGGTGGCCTCTCTCCCCATCGGCCCTACCTGGCCTCTCGACGATGCGGTGCTGGCTCGATGGGTGCTGCGCCGCCGGATCCGCCAGGTGGCGGCGGCAGTCTTGGCCGTCTCCGGAGTGCTCAACGTGGTGTTCGCCCTCCTGTGGCGCATCCGGGGCACCCGCACGGTCGACCACTGGCTCCCTTTCGGCGTGCACCCCTTGTCGGTGGTCGAGGCCGTCGTCGCCGGACTGGCCCTCCTCGGCCTGGCACGGGGGGTCCGGCGTGGATTACAACCGGTGTGGATCGCTGCCCTTTTCGTACTGTTGGCCACAACCGCCGATCGGTTGATCCAGGGCCGACCACCGGAAGGTTCGATCATCGCTCTGGCGTTCAGCCTGTGGCTGCTCCTCGAGCACAGGCACTTCCGGGTGAAGCCCTCGGGCGTCAGCCGGATGTTCATCTGGATCGCCTCGGCCGGCCTGGTTGTCATTGCCGCCACCGCCGGCGTCGGCCGTCTCTTCTCCAACGGTCACCATCAGGGATTCGACCTTGTCTTCATCATCGTGGTAGCCACCGTGGTGTTCTTGGCGTTGGTGGCCAGACCCGGCCGTGAGTCACGCCGCACCGGGGCCGCACGCCAGGAGGCCTTCGAACGGGCCCGCGCCATCATCGAGCAGCACGGAGGTGGCACGCTCGACTACTTCGCGCTCCGGGACGACAAGTCGTGGTTCTTCACCGGGGAGTCCCTGGTGGCCTACTCGGTGATCAACGGAGTCATGCTGGTCTCGCCGGATCCGATCGGACCGCCCGGTGACCGGGCCGAGGTGTGGTCGGACGTCATGGACATGGCCCAGGCCAACAACTGGGTTCCCACCGTGCTGGCCGCGTCGGAGTCGTGGCTCCCCGTCTACCGGGCGGCCGGTCTGGTGGATCACTACATCGGGGACGAGGCCATTGTCGACTGCACCACGTTCTCGCTGAAGGGCAAGTCGATGAAGTCGCTCCGGGGTGCCTACAACCGGATGAAGAATGAAGGCTGTCACGTCGAGTGCTACGAGTCCGTGGACGCCGTGTCGCCCGAGCTCAAGGCCCAGCTTCTCGAACTGATGACCGAAACTCGCCAGGGTGAAGCAGAGCGTGGCTATTCGAAGACGTTGAGGCGCATCTTCGATCCCCGTGACCAGGGGCTGTTGTTGGCAGTGTGCTTCGACGCTGAGGACCGGCCGATGGCATTCAACTAGTACATCCCGGCCACCGAGGTCAACGGGTACTCGCTCGACCTGATGCGCCGGACGAGCGACCCCGATGCGCCCAACGGCCTCACCGACTTCGTGATCATCGAAACCGTACAGTGGATGGCCGAGCGCGATCTGCGCGGACTCGGCCTCAACTTCGCCACCATGCGGGCGGTGGTGGCCGGCGAGGCCGGCGATGGTCCGTGGACCTCGGTGGAACGGTCGGTACTCCACCGGTTCAGTGACACCATGCAGATCGAGTCCCTCTGGAAGTTCAACAAGAAGTACGACCCGCTTTGGAATCCCCGCTATGTGGTGACTGGCTCATTCCTCCCCCTGGCCCGCAGCAGCCTGGCCATCGCCCGGGCCGAGGCGGTCTCCGAGATTCCGGTGATCGGCCCGTTGCTCAAGACCCACGAGCCGGCCCACTCCAGCGACCAGAACTGACCGTGCCTGGCCGGCCTGATTCTGGCCCCGACCGCCGGACGGTCACGCTGAGAGGAACGTCCCCGATCGTCACCAGGGGACGGTGCCGCGGTCGTCGGTGAAGGTTCCGGTGGGCCCGTCGGAATCGATGGTGGCCAGTCGCCCTTGTTCGAACGGCACCCCGGCGGGTGGAGCCGCGAGGAAGGTAGGGTCGGCACGGCGGTGTGAGGGACCGCCGAGGTGCACGGCGTAACCGGGCAGCGGTCACGGGTGTGGTGTGGCGCCCATGCCCGCCTGGCCCGACCGACGATGCATCGTTCACCATCGAGAGAGGTTCAGCAATGACCGAGCGCACCGGCACTGTCCCCGACATCACCTTGAACGACGGCAACACCATTCCCCAACTCGGGTTCGGGGTCTTTCAGATCAAGCCACCGGACACTGTTGCCGCTACCAGCAAGGCCCTGGAGATCGGCTACCGGCACATCGACACGGCCGAGATGTACGGCAATGAGAAGGAGGTCGGCCAGGCAGTTGCCCAGTCGGGCCTCGACCGGGCGGAGGTGTTCGTCACCAGCAAGCTCAACAACAGCTTCCACCAGCCGGACGATGCTCGCAAGGCATTCGGGCAGACCCTCGATGATCTGGGGTTCGACTACCTCGATCTCTTTCTGATCCACTGGCCACTGCCGACACGCTATGACGGCGATTTCGTCTCCACCTGGAAGGTATTGGAGGAGTTCGCAGCCGACGGGCGGCCCCGCTCGATCGGTGTGTCGAACTTCCAGACCCACCACCTCGCACGGCTGGGGGAGGAGCGCACGGTCGTGCCGGCAGTCAACCAGATCGAGGTGCATCCGTATCTGACCCAGGATGAAGTGCGCGCCTATGACAGGGGCCATCACATCGCCACCGAGGCCTGGTCGCCCATCGCCCGGGGCAGGGTGCTCGATGACCCGGCCATCGGTGCCGTCGCCACCAAGGTCGCAAGGACGCCGGCACAGGTGGTGCTCCGCTGGCACATCCAGCGGGGGGACATCGTGTTCCCCAAGTCGGTGACCCCTTCCCGCATGCAGGAGAACTTCGAGATCTTCGACTTCGAGCTCGATGCCGAGGACATGACCGGCATCAGCGCACGCAATCGTGGCGAGCGAACCGGTCCGGACCCGGACACCTTCGACTACCTCCCCGGAGCCTGAGACGGGACCGTCCGTCTAGATTGCACTCCTTGGATGATCGACCGCAACGACGCGTGTCGGCCCCGGTCGAATCCGGAGCCGAGGACGTCGAGGACGCCCTTCTCGAGGGTGATCGTGCCGTCGAAGCCAGTACGGCCCGGGCGGCACTTGGCTATCCCGTCTTCCGGCGGATCTTTCTGGCCGCACTGGTCTCCAACGTCGGAAGTTGGATGCAGACGGTCGTGCTCGCCGCGTTCGTCTTCCACATGACGGGATCGTCGACTGATGTCGGGCTGATGACGCTCGCGCAGCTCGGCCCGCTCTTCCTCCTCTCACCGATCGGCGGCATGGCGGCAGACCGATTCATGCGGCGGAGCGTGCTGATCGTGGTGAGCGTGGAACAGAGCATTGCCGCCCTGGTGATGGCCTGGTTGATCAGTGCCCATGATCCGCGGGTCCTGTCCCTGTTCCTCGCGGCACTGGCCAGTGGTATCGGGCAGGCGTTCTATGCACCCACCTACTCCGCCCTCATCCCGACCCTGGTGGAGAAGAAGGACCTGCCCGGGGCCATCTCGCTGAACTCCGCCAACATGAACCTGTCGCGGGTCATCGGTCCGGCCGTCGGCGGGGTCCTCTACGCCAAGGTCGGCGCCCCCTGGGTGTTCGTGGGCAACTCCGTCTCCTATCTGGCCCTGATCGGCGTGCTCGCCACCGTTCAACTGCCTGCGGCGCGTGCGGGCGCTCAGCAGGGGTGGCGTCGCCTGATCGAGGGGTTCGCCGTCGCTCGGCGGGACCATGTCGTCGGTCGATGTCTCACGACCATGGTGCTCTTCTCGTTCTTCTGCCTCCCGATCGCCGTGCTGATGCCGGTGTTCGCCCACAACGACCTTCGGATCGGCGAGAACACCATCTCCTACGGCTTCCTGTATGCCAGCTTCGGTGCCGGGGCGGTCGTCGGTGCCCTGTCGATCGGCACCTTCCTTGCCGGACAGCAGCTGGAGCGGGTGGTCCGCTTCGGCCTCGGGGGCTACGCGGTCACACTGGCGGTGTTCGGCCTCCTGCGGAGTCCCGTACCGGCCTACCCCACCGTGTTCCTGCTCGGCCTCTTCTACTTCGCCACGGTGACGTCCCTCGCCACGGTGCTCCAGAAGCGGCTGGATGACTCCGTGCGCGGCCGGGTGATGGCCCTGTGGGTGATGGCTTTCGGGGGCACCGTCCCCCTGGGTGCCATCGTGGCGGGACCACTCAGCGAGCTGTTCAACATCGCCGCGGTGGTCATCACCGGCGCCGCCGTGGCCGCCGGTCTCGTCTTGTTCGCTGACCTCCGCGAACGCTGACGGCGCCAGGGCCGGGCGCGACTGCCGACGCATCGTTCGTCTCCGACGACGCCGGGCTTGTACCGACCGAGCTGATGCTTGCAGACTTCCGCTGCAGGAGTGGAAAGGCCGGCTACTTGACCGGCTCCTTCTGGCGAGCTTCCCCGCGAGCCGCAGCACCGAGAATCAAGCGGATGACGACCGCGATGACAGCAAGGTCGGCAAGCATCTGCACCGTGGTCACGAGGCGCGCGACGTCTGTCTTCGGCGCAATGTCGCCGAACCCGACAGTGGAGAACACGGTGACGGTGAAGTACAGAGCCGAGGTGCGGGTGAGCGGACCCCCAAATGCCGCTGGTTCCGACTGAGCCATTGTCAGGTAGATCCAGGCAAATATCACGATGAACAGCGGGATGATCGTTGCCATGGCCACCGCCGCCCTCAGCATGGGGCGATCGTGGTTCGATATCAGCCGGATCTCATTGGCAAGGATGGCGATGAAGAGTGCCAAGCCCGCGCCCAGGCGAAGCGTGACGGACTCGTGTGCCCGGTGCGCGATCGGAAACACGAAGTAGATGGCCAACAGGAGTGTCGTGCTGACCGCGGCACGCAAACCGGTCTTGATCAGATGCGAGCGCTCGAATGTTCCCAGACCCGAAATGCTGGAAGATGTCATGCCTGCAAGCCTCCCAGTTGGCGGTCTCCGCGGGATGGACCTTGTCGTGCGCACGGCCAGAGCATCCGCCAGCGCCAACCCGCCGATGCAGCGCCTTCAACCCCGGGTCGGGTCGGCGAGGTACGCAAGCAGCTTCGTCCGGCGCCTGCAAGCCAAGCGAATGCCCACCCAGTGGCCACCCACGGAGCAGACGGCCGCTACCGCACACGCCAGCGCCACACCCCAGCCGAGGTCGTTGTCCGGCAGCTTTTGGGAGAGGCCGTGGGTTGAGGTCAAGCCCCACAGGAGGAGGGACGGAGCCATCAGCGCGACGGCCAGCAGGGGCACCAGGCCATAGGGAGTGATCACAAGGACGAGCCAGCGACCGAGCATGCGCCACCAAGGCTGACGATGCTCCCATCGGTAGCGCAACGGCATCGGATGGTAGGGGAAGCGAATCCCGACCCAAGCGGACAACCCGAGTACGCCAAACGGGACAACTCCGATCCAGATGGCGGTGTACAACATGGCCAACCAGTTGTGGGTGAGGACGCCCGTGAACAGCGCCACGACCAGGCAGACCGGCGTGACCATCGTCCAGAGAACGATGGTCTTGGCGTAGAGCATCCTTCCGAGGACAGTGGGATCGTCGAGCGCCGCAGTCACTCTCGGCGCATCCGGTCCGAGCACGTTGGTCGCCGGTACGTCGGAGTACATCCACGCGGCGAGAACCAAGGCGAAAGCCAGCGTTCCATGGAGGGTGAACACCTTGTCCTTCAGATCCTGTGGCAGAAAGAACCATGCCGAACTCATCAGGGCACCATTGGCGGCCACGGTGATGACACCCTCGTAGGACGGGCTGAACGTCAGGGCATACTCCGCACGCAGGGCCTGGCGCATCGTACCGGGCAAGCTCGCGTCGCCTGACTCAGGCACTGGCCTCGAGAGGTTCGTCGCCACCAATGCAACGGGCGCTCCAATGGGGGTGCACCAACGCTGATAGTTCCCGATGGTCGCCATGGTCGGACCCTACAAGGTGGTCATGGACCGGCGCCGGTCGGCCTTCTGCCCGTGCCTTGCTACAGCTGCGCATCGTTCCCGCCGTGGCGGGAGCACGCACGCTGGTGGCTCCCTGAGGGATGCATGAGGATGACTCCCGATCCGGACCCGCAGGCCCGAATCGGAAAACCACCCCTGAGCTGGCGGAGGGAGTGGGATTCGAACCCACGGTGCCTTGCGACACAACGGTTTTCGAGGTAGATCGCAGGCTTCTGACGACATCTCACGTGGTCCCAAATAGTGCCATTCACCAGGGATAACACTGAAATGTATTCTTCGGACGTCCCGCCAGTTCCAGGCCGGTTTCAGAGATTTTGAGGGATGGAATGAGGGATGAACCGGAGAACGAGGTTGTCCCGCTGAGCGTGGAAGTTTGAGGTGGCGGTCCCCCGCCTGATGCCTGCCGAGTGGTAGGTGTCGGGCGTCGCCAAGACATCCAACCAA
>JADGOF010000384.1 GCA_017883105.1 Acidimicrobiales bacterium | reverse complement strand
CACCTTGTCGCCGGCTCTCATCGGGCAGCCGCCGTACTCGATGTCCTCGGTCACCACCCGGGCCATGGTCACCGGCGAGTAGGCGCGCAACAGCTCTTCGATGGCCATCGGCATGGCCTCAGGGTCGACGACCAGGCGGTCCCGATCCTCGGGGTGGGTGGCCAGGTGCCACAGGGATGACCCGATGGCGCTCCAGGTGGTGTCGACCCCGGCGATCAGCACGAGGGCGGCTACCCCGAGGACGACGCTCTCCTCTACCGGGGCGCCGTCGACCTCGCTGTGGAGGAGATAGCTCAGCAGATCGTCACCCGGATCGTCCTTCCTTCGGGCGACCTCTTCGACGAAGTAGCCGATCAGCCCCTCGACACCGTGGAGGCGACGCTCGGGATTGTCGGCGAACTCCAGTACGTCCCGCACCCAACCGGTGAAGGTGTCCGACAACGAGGTGGGGACACCGAGGATGCCGGCGATCACCCGCACGGGGATTTGCTGGGCGTAGTCGCTCGCCGCATCGGTGGCCCCCTTGTCGATGAATCCGTCGACCAGGCTGGCGCACAGGGTACGGGTCAACGCCTCGTAGGACTCCACCCGACGATGGGAAAACCAAGGCAGCAACAGCCGCCTGGTCCAGGTGTGCAGCGGCGGATCCGCCGAGATGGGTGGCACCCCGTACAGGAGAACCGGGTCGTCAGGCGGCTCGCCCTCGAAGGGAATGACGCTGATCTCGGTCGAGCTGAAGTGGTCGACGTCATGAGCCAGGTCAACCACGTCCTGGTACCGGGTGGGAAGCCATGTGCTCCCCCGCCGGTCGGTGTGGGCGATCGGGCAGGTCGTGCGCAGTGTGTCCCAGATGGCGAACGGATCGGCGACGTACTCGGGGCTGAGGACGTCGAAGTCGGTGTCCCAGCGCTCGACGGGAAGTGGATCAGTCATGGTGTTCCTCGAACGGTCAGGACGCGGCCGCGTGTCGCTGGGAACTCCATCTTGGCACGTCAGGAATGCGAGAATGAGGCGCTGGACCGCCCCGCCGACCCGCACCGGCATCCGCCGGTGCGGGTCGTGGCGCCAACATCGCTGCTCAGATGGTCAGGCCCCCATCGACCGACAGGACTGCTCCGGTGGTGTACGACGACTCGTCGGAGGCGATGAACGCCACCGAGGCGGCAATCTCCGCCGGCGTCGCGAACCCCATGGGCGTCATCATCTTGCCCAGCTCCTTGACGTCGGCACCTTCCGGTAGTTCGAACTTGCCCATCAACGGGGTGTCGACGCCTCCCGGGGCCACCACGTTCACCCGGACCCCCCGCGAGAGGTACTCGGCGGCCAGTGCCTTGGAGAACATCAACAAGCCGGCTTTGGAGGCGCAGTAGGCCGCCGAGTAGGACTGGCCCTTCAGCGCGGTGTTGGAGGCCACATTGACGATCGACCCCCCGTGCTCGAGGAGGGAGGGCAGCGTGGCCCGACACACCAGGAACGGCCCGGTGAGATTGACGGCCAGGATCTTCTGCCACCAGTCGAACGGCATGTCGACAGTGTTGAAGAAGCCGCCGACGCCGGCCACGTTGCACACCACGGTGGGCGCACCGAGCTTTCCGGTGAGGGCGGCCACCGCCTCGTTCACCGATGACTCGGAGGTGACGTCGCACGGAAAGCCGGCAGCACTTCCCCCCTGCCCGGTGATGGATTCCACCGTGGCGGCCAGAGTGTCTTCGGCCACGTCAAGGGCGGCGACCGATGCTCCCTCGCTGGCCAGCCGGTGGGCGACCGCCCGACCGATGCCGGAACCGGTGCCGGTGACCACCGCCACCTTGCCGGCGAAGCGGCGGCCGGTGAACGAGGTGATGGCGGCATCGGCCGCGTCGTGCTCGGCTCCGCCCTGGCCCAGTGTGACCCGCTGGATCGGACTCATACGTCTCTCCCTGTGTTCGGTATTAGCGCGAAACGCTCGCGCAAGGTGTGCTTCAGGATCTTTCCGGCCGGATTGCGGGGCACGGCCTCCACTAGTTCGAGCTGTTCGGGGATGGCCTGGACCCGGAGCCCTTGTTCCTTCAGGTAGCCGGCCATGCCGTCAAAGTCGAAGGACTCTCCCTCCTTGAGGGCCACCACCGCGCACGCCCGCTCGCCGGTCTTCGGGTCCGGAAGGCCGATGACCGCCACATCGGCAACCGCCGGATGGGCGTAGAGGAGTTCTTCCACCTCTTTGGCCGAGATGTTCTCACCGTGCCTGATGATCACGTCCTTGAGCCGGCCGGTGATGGTCACGTAGCCCTCGGCATCGACGATTCCCAGATCGCCGCTGCGGAAGTAGCCGTCTTCGTCGAAGGCGTCAGCGTCCAGCGAGGCATCGACGTAGCCCCGGATGACCTGGGGACCCTTGAGGCGGATCTCGCCCTCTTCCCCCGGCCCGACCTGGTGGCCGTCGAGCCTGACCACGATGAGCTCCACCCCGGGGGTGGGCCTCCCCTCGGTGGCGGCCAGCTTGGCGTCAGGGTCGGTGGTGGTGGCCATCACCACGATGGGGGCCTCGGTCAGCCCGTAGCCGGACACGATGCCCACCCCGCCGATCTCGCGCTTGAGGTCGTGGTGGAGCTGTGGTGGCTTGGGGGCGCCGCCGCCCGGGTAGGAGCGTACGTTCGGGAAGATCGACGTGCCACCCGACTTCCGCTGGGCCGCCAGGTAGGCAAGGTGGAACGGTGTGCCCGAGCCGGCCAGCGTGACCTGGTTGGCGGCCAGGAATGCCGGGGTGGTGGCCGGGTCGAACGCCTCGGTCGTCAGCAATCTGCACCCGGTCAGCAGGGAGGCGATCAGCCAGCCGATCCCCCCGATGTGGGTGAACGGGAAGATCAGCGCCGAGACGTCGTCGGCCCGGATGTCGAGGCATTCGGCCATGGCCAGGGCCGATGCCGTGACGGTCAGATCGGAGTGCGGCGCCCCTTTGGGATCGGCCGTCGTCCCCGATGTGTAGAAGAGCCACCGGATGGGGGCGTCGACCGCCCTAGTCGGCTCGGGTTCCACTTCGGGCAGGCCGGCTGGATCGCCGTCGGGCAGTGCACGGTCGACCACTAGCACCGAGAGACCGGGTCGATCGGCGGCGATCTCCCGGGCCATCGCCTCGAAATCGAATGCCCGGTAGACAGTGGGCACGATCAGCAGAGAGGCATCACTCTGCCTGGTGATGAAGCCGACCTCCCGGCCGCGGTAGATGGGGATCAGCGGGTTCTGGCGGGCCCCCAAC
>JADGOF010000034.1 GCA_017883105.1 Acidimicrobiales bacterium | reverse complement strand
GAACTGCTTGTCGAACTCGATGAGCTCGAGGTCCAGCGGGTAGAGCGTGCTGAGGAATGGGGGACGTAAAAGGGTCTGCGCAAGTGCGGAAAGTCAGCTGTACAGCCTTCCGGATCGGCACATCCGCGAGGGGCGGTGCCCAGCGGCTCCTCCGGGGCTTTGGAGCACGTCAGGGCCGCGGATTGACCTCCGAGGGACTTCCCCCTGGGTGTGGATGGGGTCTGGATGTCGCCGAGACGGCTCGGCCCCAACCGCCGGTTGCCGCCCGCCGAACCCGCCCGACCTGCCGTTCCGGGTTCCTCTTGGCTATACTTGCAGCGGCTTGCAATACATCCCTGGTGGGAAGTAGGAGAGAGAGATGCTCTCCCGATCGACCGGGGTGGACGGTGCGAGCCAGGGCGCCATCCTCGGGGTGGGCGAACCTGTCGATGAGGGGGCTGCTTGATGAAGAACTGGGCGCAGGCACTGCGACAGTGGTGTATGTGGTTGGTTGGCGAGTCCCCGCTGCCCGGGAAGCGTTCGCGTCTCATGCTGGCCACTACGGTGGCAGCGGTCTTGCTGTTGGCTGGCGGCCTGGTGCTGGCCTTCCGTAGCCCGGCCCCGACGGCCAACGCCGCGTCCAAGAGCTCGACCGGCAACTCGTCCGCAGTGGCGTTCTCCGGCCGGAGCACGTCTACCTCGACGACGACCGATTCCGGCAGCGCCACGGCCACCACTACCACCGCGGTGGCAGCGACGGCGACCGGAAAGAACAAGGGCGCTCGCTCGCACAGTGGACGGAACGCGAAGGGCAAACTGAACGCGGCGAAGTCCGGGAAGCGTTCACCGACCACACCGACCACACCGACCACACCGACCACACCGACCACACCGACCACACCGACCACACCGACCACACCGACCACACCGAGGAAGGTGGCTCCCACCCACCCGGTGTCCTCCGCCGTCGGCCCCTTGGCCCCGTCGACCATTTCGCCGACCGCACTGTCGTCGGCCGCGGGGACCATGGCCGCGGCGCTGGCCACTCCGCCTGCCCCCACCGCCATCCGGGCCACCACCGGTCTCGGTTGGTCGAAGGTCAGTTGGACCGCCCCGCACTCCGCCCCCGGATCGTCGATCGAGGGATATGACGTCTACGTAGGGACCAGCCCGGGTGGCGAGAGCGCCCTTCCGGCCAACGGTCATGTGCTGGTTGCCGGTAGGTCCTACATCGTCACCGGTCTGGGCATCGGCGCGACGTACTACTTCACCATCAGGGCCTCCAGCGTCAACGGGCTCTCTCCCGCCTCCAACGAAGTGTCGGTCACCCCGGTCAGGACCTATCGCGCGGTGGGCACGCTGTCCGGTCCCGTGGTGGGCATGACCGCCCCCACCGGTGGCACTGGCTACTGGCTGGCTGATGCCGAAGGCGCTGTCTCCGCTCACGGAGCGGTGGCCAACTACGGCTCGACCGGGAAATTGATGCTCAACGCCCCGGTGGTTCAGCTCGTGGCCACCCCGGACGGCAAGGGCTACTGGGAAGTGGCCAGCGACGGCGGCATCTTCGCCTTCGGCGATGCCCACTTCTACGGCTCGATGGGCGGGGTCACGCTCAACGCCCCGATCGTGGGCATGGCTGCCACCCCGGACGGCAAGGGCTACTGGGAAGTGGCCAGCGACGGCGGCATCTTCGCCTTCGGCGATGCCCGCTTCCAGGGTTCCACGGGCTCGCTGCCTCTGGTCTCCCCCGTAGTGGGCATGTCCGTGGACGTGGCCACCGGCGGCTATTGGGAAGTGGCCAGCGACGGCGGCATTTTCGTCTTCGGCGCTCCGAACTACGGATCGCCCCAGGGCCAACCGGTCGGCGGTCAGGTCACCGGCATTTCCGGCACCGCCACCGGACACGGCTACTGGGAGGTGTCGAGCACCGGAAGCGTCTTCGCCTACGGCGACGCCACCTTCCACGGGTCGACCGGCACCCAGACCCTCAGTGCGCCGATTTCCGGCATGGCTCCCGATCAATCGACCGGCGGCTACTGGTTGGTGTCGTGGGACGGTGGGATCTTCGCGTACGGGGCACCCTTCCTCGGGGCAGGTTGAGCGACGCCATCCGTTTCGGCGGTGAGATCCACCATCACCCCGAAATGAGTTCACACGTCGATATCGTGAGCCTCGTGATGTCCCGGTGACTCTTGATCCCGAGTCAGCGCCCGAAGATTCACGGGGACACCCGATTCGGTTGCTCACCACAGAGCAGCGGCTGCTCCAGATCTTCGCCAACTTCGACGATCCGTCCCAGGAGTGGCGGCGGTTGTGCGCAGAGTTCTTCGGCACGTTCCTGTTGGTGCTGGTGGCCGCCGGCGGAGGGATGATGGCGAAGGCCTTTCCGGGGGAGGTGGGCCGTTCGGCGGCCGTAGTGGCGCCGGGGATGATGGTCATGGCCATCATCCTCTTCATGGGCAAGACATCGGGAGCCCACCTCAACCCAGCGGTTAGCCTCGCCTTCTGGCTGCGCGGCGACTTCCCGCTGCGTCGGGTCCCGGCGTATGTGGTCGTCCAGTTGGCCGGGGCGAGCCTGGCGGCGTGGTTCCTTCAGGTGGTGATCCATGTCTCAGCGTTGTACGGATCGAGCTATCCGGCCACCGGTGAGTCGGCGCTCGATGCATTCTTGATGGAAGCCGTCCTGACGCTGGGACTGGTCAGTGTCATCCTCGGCACCGCCTCCGGCGCCCAACAGGTGGGGTTGTTCGGCGCCATCGGAGTAGGTGCATACATCGCGTTGGCCGGACTGTGGGCCAGCCCCATCTCCGGCGGTTCGATGAACCCGGCCCGGACCTTCGGACCGGATCTGGTGTCGGTGGATTTCACTAACTACTGGCTCTATGTGGCGGGTCCCGTGGTGGGTGCGATTCTTGCCGTTGGCATGGCCTACGTTCTGCGCGGCCCGGGTGGGGGTCGGTCGGGATCGACGGCGGCCCAGGGTGCGCTGTACCCAGAGATCAATCGACCCGAACAAGACTGAGGGGTCGATCTCCCGACCCGGTGTGTGATCCCCGGTCAGCCGCCAACCAACCGTTCGAGTACCTGCGAGTGCCAGGTCGGTCTTCCGGATCTCTCTTCGGCCCGGTCCGCGCTTCCGGCCAGTCGCAGGCCGGCGTTGATACCCATATAACGCAACGGCTCGGGCTCCCACCGTTTCGAGCGGTGGCCGACCCAGGGCAACCTGGTGAGCTCGGTGTCCCGCCCGAGGACCAGGTCAGAGAGGGTGCGGCCGGCCAGATTGGTGGTGGAGGCCCCGTCGCCCACGTAACCCCCGGCCCACGCCACGCCGGTGTTCCGGTCCAGCCCGACCGATGGGAACCAGTCGCGGGCGATGCCCAGGGGGCCGCCCCAGCGGTGGGTGATCCTGGCATCGGCCAACGTGGGGAACAGCTCGATCAATGTCTGCCGCAGGGACTCGTGCACGTCCCCGTCCCGATCGAACGCCGCATGGATGGCCGAACCGAAATGGTACGGCGCGCCGCGGCCGCCGAACGCCATGCGCCCGTCGACAGTGCGTTGCCCGTAGATGATCATGTGGCGGTGATCGGCGAAGGTCTCCCGGCGGGCCAGGCCGGCTTCCGCCCAGAAGACATCGGGCAGTGGCTCGGTGGCGATCATCAGCGAATAGACGGGCACCAGCGTGCGCTCTTCGCCTAGCAAGGTGCGGGTGTATCCCTCGGTGGCCCGGACCACGGTGGGTGCCTTGACCGTGCCCCGGCTGGTCTCGACCGATCCGGGGTGGATGGCCCGGACCTCGGTCTGTTCGTAGACGGTGACGCCCTGTCGCTCCACCACCTCGGCCAGGCCGCGGACCAGGCGGGCCGGGTCGACCGCGGCACAGTGCGGCGTGTAGGTCCCACCCAGGACGTGGGTGGCACCGACCATGGCCGATGCCTCCTCGGCCGACAGCAGTCGGAGGTCGTCCTCTCCGATGCCCAGGGCACGGGCGGCAGTCACTTCGTCGCGGGTGCGTTGCCACTGCGCAGGGGTGCGGGCCATCGAGACGGTCCCCCCCGGGGCGAATCCGCACTCGATCCGCTGGGCCGCCACCACGCGCCCGACTTCTCTGACCGTCTCTTCCATGGCTCGGCGCATGGCTGCGCCGGTACCGGGTCCGGTGACCCGGTTGAGGCGCTCCTCGGAGACGGCGAACAGGGCCGAGCACCATCCGCCGTTGCGGCCCGACGCACCGAAACCGACCACGTCGCGTTCGAGGACGGCGATGCGGAGGGTGGGATCGGCTTCGGAAAGGTAGAACGCCGTCCACAGCCCGGTGAACCCGCCGCCAACCACTGCCACGTCGACGTCGAGATCGCCGGGCTGTGGGGCGCGCAGGCTGATCTGCTCAGGTAGCCCGTCCCACCACAGCGAGAGCCGTCGGTAACCCTCGCCCGATGGCGAGGTCAGATCTGCTTCCACGCTTCGGTCAGTACCTTGCGCAGAACGGAGGTCATCAACTCGAACTCTTCAGGACCACAGGTGAGCGGGGGAGCCAACTGCACCACCGGGTCGCCCCGGTCGTCTGCCCGGCAGATCAGCCCGGCGTCGTAGAGGGCTCCGGACAGGAAGCCGCGTAGCAGGCGTTCGGCTTCGTCATCGTCGAATGTCTCGCGGGTGTCCTTGTTCTTGACAAGTTCGATCCCGTAGAAGTAGCCCGCGCCCCGGACATCACCCACGATGGGAAGGTCGTTGAGGGTTTCGAGCGAGGCCCGAAACAGAGGCTCGTTCTTCTGCACGTTCTCGAGGATCCCCTCCTTCTCGAAGACGTCGATATTGGCCAGTGCCACTGCCGCACTCACCGGGTGCCCGGCGAAGGTGATCCCGTGGAGGAAGCTCGCGCCGTTCAGGAAGGGCTCGACCAGCCGGTCGCTGACGGCCAACGCCCCCAGGGGCGAGTACCCACTTGTCAGGCCCTTGGCCATGGTCACCATGTCCGGCCGGTAGTCGTACCGTTCGGCTCCGAACCAGTGCCCCAGTCGACCGAAGGCGCAGATTACCTCATCGGACACCAGAAGAACCCCGTACCGGTCACAGATCTCCCGCACCCGCTGGAAGTAGCCCGGGGGGGGCGGGAAACATCCTCCGGCGTTCTGCACCGGCTCTAGGAACACCGCAGCCACGGTGTCCGGCCCCTCGATGAGGATGGCCTGCTCGATGGCGTCGGCGGCCCACATCCCGAATGCGTCGATGTCGTCGGCGAAGTACTTGGCACGGTAGAAGTTGGTGTTCGGCACGTGGATCGCCCCGGGCACCAGGGGCTCGAACGGCGTCTTGATGTCGGCCAGCCCGGTGATCGAGAGGGCACCCATGGTGGCTCCGTGATAGGCGATGTCGCGGCTGATCACCTTCAGGCGATCGGGCTGCCCGGTGACCCGGAAGTACTGGCGGGCCAGTTTCCATGCCGACTCCACCGCCTCGGAACCGCCCGTGGTGAAGAAGATCCGGTTGCAATCGCCCGGAGTCAGGCCGGCCAGCCGGTCGGCCAGCTCCACCGCCATCGGATGGGCGTAGCTCCACACCGGGAAGTAGGCCAGCTGGCTGGCCTGGCGCGCCGCGGCTTCGGCCAGCTCGGTCCGGCCGTGGCCGATCTGACTGGTGAACAGCCCGGAAAGGCCGTCGAGATAGCGCTTCCCGTTCTGGTCGAAGACGTACTGGCCCTCGCCCCGGACGATCATCGGGATCTCGTTCTCACCGCCGCCCGACATGCGGGTGAAGTGCATCCACAAATTGCGACGGGCGCTCTCCTGCAGTGCCTCTTTTGAAAAATTGCTCATCGGGTCCCCCAGGTGTAGGTCTGCTTGGTCAACTTCAGGTACATGAACGTCTCGGTGTCCCTCACCCCGGGGATGAGCCGGATCACGCCGTTGAGGAGTTCGAGGAGGGCGTCCTCGTCCTCGCACACCAGTTCCACCAGGATGTCGAACGAACCGGTGCACATCACCACATAGTCGATGTCCTCCACGGCGGCCAGGCGCTCGGCCACCATGCGGGAGTCGCCGTCGGCACGGATCCCGACCATGGCCTGGCTGCGGAATCCCACTTGGAGCGGATCGGTGACGGCCACGATCTGCATGACCCCGGCTTCGCGCATCTTCTGGACGCGCTGGCGCACGGCCGCCTCGGACAGGCCGACCGCCTCGGCAATGGAGCCGTACGTGCGGCGACCGTCCTGCTGCAGCTCTTCGACAATGGCCTTGCTCACATCATCGAGCAGGCCCGGAGCGGATGGCGGAGTGGGAGAGGAGGTCACAACCGCCCCTCTGCGTCCCGCACGAAGAGGTGGTCCGTGGTCATCGTCCGCCGCGTTGCACTGTGGTCCATATCCATTCCGTTATAGCAGTTAGCGCGCAAAGATTGGGAATATTCGATTGAATTCGTAGCTCAACCGAATCTATTCTGAGGAAAAGCTTGTCCTCGGGGAGTTCTTCGGTAACTATGACGTGACAAATCAGTGTCGGAGACGCCTTCGTGCGGCCGCAGCGATGGACCAGCAGAACACCCAGGGGAGGGTCAGTGAGCAAGGCATCGTCGGATCAGGGCGTCGGAGGACAAGGTCTGTCCAACTTCGTCGGTGGCAACCATGTGGCCACCATCGACGGCTCGTCGGCGATGCTGGTCGATCCGAGCACGGGTGAGGAGTATCTCGAAGCCCCCGTCTCGGGGGCTCGAGATGTTGACGCGGCCATGGCGTCAGCTGCATCTGCGTTTCCCGACTGGCGGGACGCCACCCCGTCGGAGCGCAGTCTGGCCCTCTTCCGCATCGCCGATGCGCTGGAGGCCCGCGCCGAAGACCTGGTGCGGGTGGAGTGCGAGAACACCGGCAAGCCGTTCGCGGTCACCCTGTCCGAAGAAATCCCGCCGATGGTCGACCAGATCCGGTTCTTCGCCGGTGCCGCCCGCCATCTCGAGGGTAAATCGGCCGGCGAGTACATGAAGGACCACACCTCTTTCATCCGGCGCGAGCCGATCGGGGTGTGCGCCGCGGTCACCCCGTGGAACTACCCGCTGATGATGGCCGTGTGGAAGTGGGGCCCGGCTCTGGCCGCGGGCAACACCATGGTGCTGAAGCCGGCCGACACCACCCCGGCGTCATCGGTGCTGATGGCCGAGATCATGGCCGAGCACCTGCCCGCCGGGGTGCTCAATGTGGTGTGCGGCGACCGGGACACCGGGCGGTTGCTGGTGGAGCACCCGACCCCGGCCATGGTGTCGGTCACGGGCAGCGTCCGGGCCGGCATGGAGGTGGCGACCGCCGCCGCTGCCGGCATCAAGCGGGTCCATCTCGAGTTGGGGGGCAAGGCCCCGGTGGTGGTGTTCGACGATGCCGACATCGAAGCGGCGGTCGAGGGCATCGCCATTGCCGGTTACTTCAACGCCGGACAGGACTGCACCGCGGCCACCCGGGTGCTGGCCGGCCCCGGCATCCACGACGAATTCGTGGCTGCCTTGGCTGAACAGGCCCAGGCCCAGACGGTCGGCGGCCTCGACGTGGAGAACGCCGACTTCGGGCCGCTCAACAGCGCGGCGCAGCTCCACCGCCTGACCGGTTTCTTCGACCGGATCCCCGATCACGCCGAGGTGGTCACCGGCGGCACGAAGGTCGGCGCACGAGGCTTCTGCTTCGCCCCCTCGGTGGTCTCCGGGCTGCACCAGGACGACGAGATGGTCCAGGACGAGATGTTCGGCCCGGCCATCACCGTCCAGCGTTTCACCGACGAGGAGCAGGCCGTGGCCTGGGCCAACGGCGTGAAGTACGGACTGGCCTCGAGCGTGTGGACTCAGAACCACGGTCGGGCGATGCGCATGGCCAAGGCCCTCGACTTCGGCTGCGTGTGGATCAACACCCACATCCCGATCGTGGCCGAGATGCCCCACGGAGGATTCAAGCAGTCGGGGTACGGCAAGGATCTCTCTTCCTACGGCTTTGAGGACTACACCCGCATCAAGCACGTCATGAGCTACATAGGAGAATGATCCACCCGCGACCCATGGAGGGCCAACGAATATGACCATCGAAGCCAGAGCCAACCCGGCAGACATGGGGCCTGTCGCCGACTCCTACGAGGACAAGGGCCTCAAGAAGGGAGCGCTGGGGCTCCTCTCCTCGACCGTCATCGGCGTGGCGTCAACGGCCCCCGCCTACAGCCTGGCCGCCACCCTGGGCTTCGTGGTCATCACCATCGGCCCCCAGGCGCCGATCGTCACGATCCTTGCCTTCGTGCCGATGCTGCTGACCTCATTCGCGTACCGGGAGCTGAACCGGGCCGACCCCGACTGCGGCACCACGTTCACCTGGGGGACCCGGGCCTTCGGCCCCAAGACCGGTTGGATGGGCGGATGGGCCATCGTCGCCGCCGACGTCCTGGTGATGGCGAGCCTGGCCCAGGTGGCCGGCCAGTACGTCTTCCTGCTGTTCGGCGCCGACGGCATCGGTCACAATCCCGCCAGTGGGTGGGTCCTCCTGGTGGGCATCCTGTGGATCGCGGCCATGACCTACATCTGCTACTTGGGGATCGAGATTTCGGCAAACTTCCAGAAGGCACTGCTCGGCATCGAGTTGACCATGCTTACGGTCTTCTCGGTCGTGGCACTCGTCAAGGTGGGTTCGGGCCACGCCCCGGCGGGACACCTGACGCCGTCGCTGTCGTGGTTCAACCCGTTCGACATCGCCGGTCCGCAGTCGTTCATCGTCGGCCTCGCACTGATGCTCTTCATCTACTGGGGCTGGGACACCACGGTGTCGGTCAACGAAGAGACCGCGGACTCCCGGCGGACCCCGGGCAAGGCTGCCGTCCTCTCGACGCTGGTCCTGCTGGTCACCTACGTCCTCGTCGTGATGTCGAGCGAGTCATATGCCGGCCTCGGATCGAAGGGCATCGGGCTGGGCAATCCGGACAACCAGAGCGACGTGCTCTCGGTGATGGGTCATTCGATCTTCGGCACGTCGGGTATCGGCTCCTTCATGTACCACTTGCTGCTGCTGATGGTGCTCAGCTCGGCGGCGGCATCGACCCAGACGACCATCCTGCCCACGGCCCGCACCACACTGTCGATGTCCGTGTACAAGGCGATCCCCAAGGCGTTCGCCAAGATCCACCGCCGTCATCTCACGCCCACTGTGTCGACCATCGTCATGGGCGGGATCTCCATCATCCTGTACATCATCATGAATTCCATCTCGGGCGGCAACCTCATCCCCGACGCGGTGTCCGCCATCGGCGTGATGATCGCCTTCTACTATGGACTCACCGGGTTCTCGTGCGCCTGGTACTACCGGAACGACCTCACCACCAGTGCGCGTAACCTGTGGATGCGAGGCATTCTGCCGGTCCTCGGGGGGCTCATGCTCTTCTTCATCCTGGGCTGGAGCCTCTACTTCTACTGGCAGCCGGTGAACAGCTACACCACCTGGTCCATGCCGTTTCCACCGCACTGGGACATCGGCGGTGTCTTCCTGATTGACTTCACCTCCCTGGCGATCGGCATCATTGCCATGTTCGTCTACTCCTCGCTGCGGCCGCCGTTCTTCCGAGGAGAGGTGCTCACTCGCTCCACCCCGACGCTGGTGCCGGAGGACATCGGTATCGAAGTGGGCCTGTTCGGGTTGGAGCCCGACGGTGTGGAGACCCCGGTAGGGGTGACGCTCGAAGGGCGCATGCAGGCACTTGATGACGCGGCTGGGCCGGCGGAGCCCGGCTCCGCACCGGATACTCCCGTCGACACCGACAAGTGAGGTCGAGCAAGTGAGGATCATCCCGTGATCGTCGGAATCCCCAGTGAAGTGAAGGACAACGAGTTCCGGGTGGCCATCACCCCGGCCGGGGTACGGGAGCTGACCACGGCCGGGCACGCCGTCCTGGTGGAGGAGGGCGCCGGTGTCGGATCGTCGATCCCCGACGAGGAGTTCGTCGCCACCGGCGCCACCATCGTCGGAGCCGCCGAAAAGGTATGGTCCGGCTCCGACATGGTGTTGAAGGTGAAAGAGCCCATTCCCGACGAGTACCCCCTACTCGGCTTGCGCAAGGGCCAGGTGCTCTTCACCTATCTGCACCTGGCCGCTTCGTTGACCTGCACCGAAGCGTTGATGGCGGCGGGCAACACCGCCATCGCCTACGAGACGGTCCGTCTGCCCGACAACTCGCTTCCATTGCTCACCCCGATGAGTGAGGTGGCCGGGCGGATGGCCCCCCTGATGGGGGCCCACCACCTCATGCGGCCCTCCGGCGGCCGTGGGGTGCTGGTCTGCGGTGTTCCCGGTGTGCGGTGCGCCAAGGTGGTCATCCTCGGGGCCGGAGTGGCAGGTATGGCCGCAGCCACCCTGGCTGTGGGAATGCACTCGGAGGTCTACATACTCGACCGCAACCTCGAAAGGCTCCGACAGGTGGACCATCACTTCCGCGGAGGCCTCGAGACGGTTGCCTCCAGCACCCATGCCATCGAGGAGACCTGCATCGACGCGGACATCGTGATCGGCGCGGTGCTGGTGGTCGGGGCCAAGGCCCCCACACTGGTGTCCGACGATCTGGTGGCCCGGATGCGGCCCGGGTCGGTGCTGGTCGACATCTCGGTCGACCAGGGCGGATGCTTCGAATCGACTAGGCCGACCACCCACTCGGACCCGACCTTCGAGGTCAACGGCTCGTTGTTCTACTGCGTGGCCAATATGCCCGGCGCCGTACCCCACTCGTCCACCCACGCCCTGGTCAACGCCACCTTGCCCTATGTCCTCGACGTCGCGGAACATGGCTGGCGCGACGCCGCCAAGGCGGATGCGGCGCTGGCCGAAGGGGTCAATGTGGCCGAGGGCTCCCTGGTCTACGAGCCGGTGGCCGCGGCCCATGGGCTCTCCTCCACGCCGCTCGCTGCCGTCCTCAACTGATCGGCGCGGTGGATGCGTCCGTCAGTGAGGTGCCAGGTCGCGCACCGGAACCGAACCGGGGGCCGGGTGTCCGTGGGCCAGGTGGTCGGGCAGGACGACGCCGGTCCGGAGGGTCGGATCGGCCACCGGATCCATGCGGGCGATGCGCAGGGGGATCTCGCCGGCCCAGACGTCGAGCTCGGCGTCGGGCCCGTCCCCGTCGTGGGGTGGACCTCGCCGGATCTTCACCGATGCCTCATCGAGGTCGAGGCGCAACACGGCGGTTGCGGCCAACTCCTTCTTCGACGGCGATCGGACGTACTCCCACTGACCGGGTGCGGCCTGGTTGCTGATGGCCTCGAGCCCAATCAGCTTCTGGTCGGGCTCGGACAGCACCTCAGGTGTGCCGTAGACCATGGCGCACCGGTAGTTGATGGAATGTTCGAAGACCGATCGGGCCAACACCAGCCCATCGACATGGGTGACCGTCACGCATGCCGGTCCGGCGTAGCGGGCGGTCCGGAGGCTGCGACTGGCCACCGATCCGTGGAGGTAGAGCTGGTCGCCGAGGCGCCCGTAGCTGGTGGGAATCACCATCGGCCAGTCGTCGACAACGATCCCCAGGTGGCACACGAATCCGGCGTCGAGCACGGCACGGAGATCGGCCAGCCCATGGGATCCCTCCTCCGACATCCGTCGGAGGAGGGTGCGGTCGCTGACCACCATCTGGTCGGCGCCTGCGGACGGGCTGGGCTCTGCCATGCATCGATTCTGGCACGGACCGCATCGCGGACCACGGGGAGGGCGCCTCGGGGTGAGGTTGCCGCGCGGCGCCCGACGAACAGAGAACAGGAAATCGGCAACACCACGAGGAGCGCCACGCTGTGAATCGAATCGGAACATCCATCGACGGCGCCGAGGCGAGGACCGCACCGGTCTTCAACCCGGCATCGGGCGAGCAGACCGGCGAGGTCGTGCTGGCCACACCACAGGACATCGACAGCGCGGTGGCCAAGGCCCGTGACGCGTGGACAGGTTGGCGGAACACGTCGTTGACCGCCCGGACCCGGGTCCTCTTCGCCTTCCGGGAGCTGGCCGACCGGCACCGTGACGACCTGGCCCGGCTGATCACCGCCGAGCACGGCAAGGTGCTGGAGGACGCCCGCGGCGAGGTGGCCCGCGGCATCGAAGTGGTGGAGTTCGCCTGTGGCATGCCCCACCTCCTCAAGGGCGAGTTCTCCGAGGACGTGTCCACCGGGGTCGACGCCTC
>JADGOF010000383.1 GCA_017883105.1 Acidimicrobiales bacterium | reverse complement strand
CTGCAGCGCCCAATGCGGGTTGGCACGCTCAGTCCGGGCCTGTGGGCGAGGCCAGCACCTGCGGCATCGAGCCGAAGAACCCTGCGTCACCGAAGGCGAAAATCCCTCCGTCGGCGGCCACCATCCAGTACCCCTGCCCCCGGGGGGCCGATGCCATTCCCACGACAGGTTGATTGAGGTGGATAGCCCCGGTCGATCCGTGGAACCCTGCGTCACCGAAGGCGAAAATCCCTCCGTCGGATGCCACCAACCAGTAGCCCTTGCCGTCAGGTGTCGATGCCATTCCGACGACAGGTTGATTGAGGTGGATAGCCCCGGTCGATCCGTGGAATCCTGCGTCACCGAAGGCGAACAGCCCACCGTCGGCCGCCACGTTCCAGTAGCCCTTGCCGTCAGGTGTCGATGCCATTCCGACGATCGGCGAGTTGAGGTGCCCGGGAGCGGCCGAGCCGAGCCAGCCAGTCAGTTGCGGGTTCTGATGGAACATGGGCCACGACCGCAGCCCGAGATGGTGGCCCGACGAACCCGCCACCACGTAGTGCTGGATGATGCCCTCGTTGCCTGAGCCGTAGCCGGCGATAGTTATCCCGATGGAGCCGCCGGGGTCGACGGTCACCAGGGCCGAGTTCTGCAGCGCGAGCCCGCCTGCGCCGAGAGTGGCGACCTGCTGGGCGCTCTTGCCGTCGAAGATCTCGAGGCCGGTCGTCGTCGGCGCGAGCACGTCGTTGTAGCCGCCACCAGTGAGGTCGGCCAGGGTGACGCCGCCGATGATCCGGCCCGGCGTGGAGACCGGCCAGCCCGGGAGCGCGGCGCCGCTCGACCCGTTGAGAGCCCATACCTTCCCGCCGGACCCGGTGTCGACTCCTTCGACCACCTGCTCGCCACTGTTGCCGAGCACATCACCGATAGCCGGGCTGCTGATGGTGTTCCCGCCGAGGTTGTCCCGCCAGACGATGTTGCAGTGGGAGTCCGACGCGAACAAGGTGTTCGAGTCGGGGGCTCCGGGCCAGAACGACCCCGTGCCGAAAGCGATCCCGGTTGCCCCTCCGCCCAGGAAGTTGCCCACCGCGGTCGAGGAGTCGACGGTCTGGTTGGTGTCGTAGTGGCATAGGAGGTTGCCCCCGGCACCGAGCACCCGGAGGTGCCCACCGTTGGCGTACACCTGGCCCCCGGAAATGCCCGCCGTCGAGTCACCGCCCTGGACGACCTCGGTCTGCCCGTCCCCGTTCAGGTCGGCGAGCGACGGCGTCGTGAACCCGCTGTCGGCGGCGAAGAATGGCCAGCCCGGGAGAACGGCTCCGTTGCCGGCGTCGAGGGCGTATGCGTTCTGGCCCAGCGAGGGTGCCACCACGGACTGGACGCCTTCCAGCGGTCCGACCGCCAGCGAGGCCTGGACGCCGTAATTGCCATTGGGGTCGGTGGCCGGGCGCGACCAGATCCGGGCGCCTGTGTTGGTCAGTCCCACGTAGCCGCCCGTCGTCGGGCCCGCCGCATTGCCGGTCCCCACGTAGACGAAGTCGGTTCCGGCCCCGTCCGGACTCGCGGACGGCGTGGAGTCGACGGGAGCGCCGACCTTGGTAGGCCAGCCGGGGACACCGGAGCCGTTCGACAGGTGGAAGGCGTAGACGCCCCCGGCCCGGTCGCCGACGACCACGGACGGGCCGCCCCCGTCCAGCGTGGCCACGTTCGGAGAGCTCTGGGCGATCGGGGATCCGGCATCCGGCAGGACCTGCTGCCACGCCAGAGAGATCGACAGGTTGTAGGGGACGGTCGCGGCGCCCACCGGGACAGGCGCGGCGATCGCCACAGCGGGGGCGACAGCGACCAGTAGTGCACTCAGCACCGTGAGCCTGGGCACTGGTAGGCGGCACCCCCGCTCTCCGCGGGACCTCAGTGCCCAAGGCCTCCGCCAAACGTTCGCTCCGCCATTCATTGTGTCCTCCGCTTCCCGTCCTCCGGCAAGGACAAGCATCGTGAAGCTAGCCGCCAACATGCTCTGGTGTCTAGCCACTAGTCGATCGGTGTAGACCGAGCCGTCCCCCAGGGCACGTATCCCCGATGTGTGATGCGATGAAGGTGCGGGGACTCCGCTCCCCGTGAAAGTTCCACCCTCGTAATCGAGACTGGGGCTCTTCACAGCAGTTCCACAAGGAGGGAGGCCCCTATGGGAAGAGAGTACGTCGGCATCGACCTGCACCGTCGGCGTTCGGTGATCTACCGGATGGACAAGGCAGGTGAGCGAATCGACTGCGTGAGAATGGCACTGTTGCATTGACCGCGAACTTGCCGGGAACCGTAGGGGTTCGTGCCTGGGCCGTGGCTGAACAAGGCTGTGAAGGTTCACACCAAGCCTGTGTACGGGAAACGAGTGCAGTCGCTTATCGGGACATGGCAATGAAGGTTGCACTTGGAGTTAATCCCGCATGAGCGACCTCTCTGGTCGACCAACCGGTTCGGCGCAATGCCTCGACGAAATAGGACTTGCGGAATCCAAGCTCAAACCAGCCGTTCGTGCGAATTGCCCAAAGCGACTCCCCGTCGAGCCGGGGTCCCCAGGGCAAATAGAAATCATTGGCGATAGGTTCCGAAGCAAAAAGTACTTTGCCACCTGGCGCAACGATCCGATGCAGGCTCTCCAACAGTCGTAAATGATCGGGTGAGTGGTGAAAGCTCTCAAAAAAGATTACGGCGTCCCACTGTCCTTGGAGATCATCAATGCACGAGAAATCTCCACATACAGTTTCAACGTGAGCATCTATTTGTGCGGCGCGAGCTTCGATGAGACGAAGAAACTCTTCAGACATATCAACCGCAGTGACCTGATGGCCCATCTGGGTAAGCGCGAGCGTTACGTTCCCCCAACCTGGTCCAAGTTCAAGCACTCGGCTATTAGGTCGAATGTCTAGGGTCTTGATCACGTGCCCCACCGCCATCAAGTGATTGCCCACCGTCGCACAGCTGTGTGTCGAATACGGGAACGGTGTGCGGACGAACCGAGTGAACTCAAAGTCAGTTTGCTCATTTGTCAGTTGGTAGGGCGAACCGTGAAGCCATTCGTATAGCCCCATGACAGCGATCCTGTAATCTTCTGAGAACGGATCTGACGGCATTTCTCTGTTGAGCTCCATACGGAATGTATTGAAGCCTCTTCGTATCTATTCAGGCCCCTGACCGGCGCGTCCACCACCTGGGAGAACACCGCGCGTAACGTGGGGAATTCCACCCGACGATTCCTTCCCAGTTGACGG
>JADGOF010000382.1 GCA_017883105.1 Acidimicrobiales bacterium | reverse complement strand
ATCGTCAGCGGTCATAGTGGTGGGGTGAAGCCTGCCACGGAACCTCCTGATCGGAGCGTCACCGAGCGCCGGCGGAATGTCGCCCTGGCCGGGCACACCGGTGACCGGACGACCGCCCGCGCCGCGCTGGACGACGACGCGCCGTCGGTGCGGGTGAGTGCGCTGGGCGCCCTCGACCGGCTCGGCGAACTCTCCGACGACGACCTGCGCGCTGCCCTGGTCGACTCCGCGTCAGAGGTCCGCCGCCGCACCTGCGAACTGACCCCGGGCTTTTCTGCGGTGGACGTGTCGATGGCCCTGGCCGACGCCGATCCGTCCGTGGTGGAGATGGCGGCATGGGCCACCGGTGAACGGGGGGACCGCACGTCGGTTGGGGTCCTTTCGAAACTGGCGTCCGCCGGTTCCGGGCACGACGATCCCCTGTGCCGCGAGGCGGCAGTGGCCGCCCTCGGTGCCATCGGAGATCCGCAGGGCCTACCGGCCATCCTCGACGCCCTCACCGACAAGCCGGCCATCCGGCGTCGGGCGGCCGTGGCTCTCGCCGCTTTCGAAGGCCCCTCCGTCGACGCCGCCCTTCACCGTTGCCTCGGGGACCGCGACTGGCAGGTCCGTCAAGTGGCGGAGGACCTGCTCGCCGTGGAGTGAGCGGTACCAGGTGTGTGCACTCAGGTTTCGGCCGCGGCGAAGATCGGACGCAGGCTGTCGAATGCATCGAGGCACATGCCGGCTCCCTGCACGACGCACTCGAGCGGTGTGGCCACCAGATGGACGGGAACCTCGGTCTCATCGGCCAGCCGATTGGCCAGGCCGCGCAACATCGCACCCCCTCCAACCAGGTGGATCCCCTCGTAGATGATGTCCTGAGCCAGCTCGGGCGGTGATTCAGACAGGCAGGACAGTACCGTGTCGACGATCAGGTCCACCTGCTCACGCAGCGCATACCGCACCTCTTCGGGAGAGAGGACGACGGTCTTGGGCAGGCCGGTGGTGACCTCCCGGCCGCGCACTTCCGCCTTCACCTCGTCGGCGTAGGGGAGGGCGGAGCCGATGGCCAGCTTCAGTTCCTCGCCGGTACGCTCGCCGATGGCGATCCCGTGCTCGTGGCGCACGTAGTGCTGGATGGCGGCATCCATATCGAAGCCGCCGCACCGGATGGCCCGGGAGGCGACCACCCCACCCAGGGAGATCACCGCGGTCTCGGTCGTGCCCCCACCTACGTCGACCACCATGTTGCCCACCGGCTCATGGATGTCGAGTCCGGCGCCGATGGCCGCGGCCATCGGTTGCTCGATGAGATGGGCCGCCGATGCCCCGGCACGCCGGGCCGCCTCCTTCACCGCACGGCGCTCCACCGAGGTGATGGCCGACGGCACGCAGATCAGCACCCGGGGACGCTTGAACTTGGTGACCCCAGCACGGCGCAGCAGGAGTCGGATCATCCGCTCGGTGATGTCGAAGTCGGTGATGGCGCCTTCTCTGAGCGGCCGCACCGCCACGATGTATCCGGGGGTCCGACCGATCATCTGCCAGGCTTCGTTCCCGACCGCGAGAACCTCGTGGGTCCGGGTGTTGAGCGCGATGACCGTCGGTTGGTTCAGCACGATTCCCCGTCCCTTGGCGTAGACGAGGGTATTGGCAGTCCCGAGGTCGATCGCGAGGTCCCGGGCCACCCCGTCATCGTAGGGCCACCATGTCGATCGACGGGGTGAAACCCGACGACCCGTCGGATCCATGCCCTCCCGTTGTCCGAGGCGACGTCCCTTGGCTTGCTGTCATCAGTAACCTCGGACCCGTGGACGGAGAGGATCAGGGGGTTTCGGGACGCGATCCCGATGACGATTGGGGGGACGAGGCGGACGGCGGGCAGATGCTCGGGTGGATCCCGCCGGACGACCGGCTGTGGCGCCACCCCTCGGAACATCCGACCCCGCAGTCCGGATCCGGTGGCACCTCCCCGGGGGAAACCCTCACCATTCCGCCGCGGGCACGGCCCGGTCCATGGATCATTGGAGGGGCCACGGCCTGCATCGCCGTCGCCCTGGCGGCCACCGGGTTGGTCATCGCCGATACCGCCCAGGGGGGCAGTTCGACCACCGCCACCAACGCCAACTCACTCACCGGTGCCCCGACCACCGATCCGGGACTGGGTCGGTTGGCCAGCACGCCCCAGATCTCTGACCTGGTGTCGCTGATCCGGCCCTCGACGGTGGCTCTTGCCGTCGAGGGCGCTCACGGGACCACCTTCAGCACCGGGCTGGTGGCGGAATCCGGAGGGGTCATCGTGACCGCGTCCCGGGTGCTCTCCGGAGCCAGGGTCATCACCGTCATCGAGCCGAACGGCTCCCATCAGCAGGCCAGCGTGATCGGCGTCGACCAGGGCTCGGGAATTGCGGTCGTCAGGATCGGCGATGACCTTCCGGTGGCGACCTTCGCCGATGACGACCTCGCCAGAGGCACGGTGGCCATGGCCGTGGCCATGGAACAGGCCAAACAGGCGCACCGACCTCCCGCTCCCCTCGTCTTCGCCGGAACGGTGGTCTCCAGCGGTCTGGCCCTTGGCGCCGATGCCGTCACCACCAGCTTCTCGTCCACCGCCATCAACGCGCCCCTGACCAACGGAGATCTGGGCTGCCCACTGATCGACAACAGCGGACGCGTGGCCGGCATGTTGGAAATGACCACGAGCCCGGGTGGCTCGACTCTGTCCGTGTTCCTCCCCGCAGACCTCGTCGTTGGTGTCGCCCGCCAACTGGTCTCGTCGGGGACGGTGGTTCACGGGTGGCTGGGAGTCGGGCCCGCGTCCCCGACTCCGTCGACGCTGAGATCCACCACGACGATGCCGTCGTCGGTGGCCAGCACCACCACTCCGGTCCCGACCATCGACGGAGCCGTCATCGGATCGGTCCCCATGGGCAGTCCCGCCGCCCTGGGTGGCCTGGCTTCCGGCGATGTCATCGTCGCCCTCGACGGACATCAGGTCCACACGACGGCCGAGTTGCAGACCAGGCTCTATCCCGATCCACCGGGTACCACGGTGGCGGTGACCTTCGAACGGGAGGAACGCACCATGACCGCCGTGGCTGTGTTGGCGGACGCCGGTGCCGCTGCACCGGACGGCGTGCCCGCGCCGTAGCATTGGGACATGGCACCGCCTGAAGCCGGCGATCCCGGTAACCCGTTCCAATCGTTGCTCGGCGACATGATGAACATGCTGGGGAGCAATGCCTCCAACCAGTGGGAGATGACCCGGTCCTTC
>JADGOF010000381.1 GCA_017883105.1 Acidimicrobiales bacterium | reverse complement strand
TGCCCTCTACATTCGCGCTGGTCAGCGCGAAGTTTCGGAGAAATCCTCCACGACCCCGAATACAACCCTCAATGGGCTATCCAGGAAACTCCCGCTAGGTGGTCAGATCAACCGCAATCCCGGCATGTGGGAGCTCCGGGCACGCCCCGGTCTGGTGCCCGGTCAGGCGGGAAGGTGGGTGGCCAGCGCCGCTTCCAGGGCGGCCGTCCCTCGGTCGGATAGGTCTTCGCGCACGCCGGCCAGGGGGGTGAGGGAGGCCCAGCCGTCGGCGACCAGGGCCGCATCGGACTCCGGTTCCAACTCGGCCTGTTCGGCCACCCGGTCTGCCGCTTCGGCCGAGCCCCGCAGTGTCAATGTGATGGCGCCTCCCGTCCTGTCCACCGCCGGGCCGGCCACCGGCTCGGGCGTCCGTTCGGGTCGGACGGAGCGAATGAGGCCGATGGTCCCCACCGATCCGTGACGCATGCCCCGTAGCTGGTCGAGGGGAACGGCCGGCACGTTGAGATTGAGCACGGTGGCCGGCGCCATGGTCGCCAGCACCGGGACGATGCCGGTGGCCAGTTGCACCGGTGTGTCCCACGGAACGGGATCGGTTCCCCAGGTGATGCTCACCGCCAGACCCCGGACACCGAACTGGGCGGCAGTGAGGGTGGCTCCGACAGTGCCGGAATGGAGCACGGACCGTCCTGCGTTCATGCCATGGTTGATGCCGGACACCACCAGGTCAGGCCGGGGCCCGAAGCCTTCGATACAGGCGAGTATCACCGCCAGGGCCGGCGAGCCTTCGATGCCGTAGACGGGGACGGGGGCGAGCCCGGGGATCTCGACCTCCTCGAAGGGGATCGATTCACGTTCGTAGACCGGGCCGACGGCGGCGCTGGCACCGCTGTGATCGGTGAGAGGTGCCACCACCACCAACTCGTGCTCGCCGTCGAAGGCGGCAAGCAAGCCACGGGCCAGCGCAGCGATGCCCGGGGCGAACACGCCGTCGTCGTTGGTAATGAGGATGCGCATGCGTGACATTCCGATCAGGATGAGGGGGTTGAGACGCGTCGATCGAGCGCCCAAATGGTGATCCGTTGGGCCGATGTGGCCCTATCGCCTACCATACCGGTCGACGTCGGCCACCCCCGAGGCGGCTGACCTGGCCCACGACGATCGCGACCATGACGCCACGACGACCAACCGAAGACCAACGTCCGGCCGAGACGACCGCCGCCACCGGTGACCAATGGGTCATCGGCCACGGCCATCAGCGGGCGGTGATCACCGAGGTCGGGGCTACGCTCCGTTCGTTCACCGTCGAGGACCGCCCGGTGATCGACGGGTTCGGTCCGGCCGAATGGAGCCATGGGGGACGTGGCCAGGTGCTCGCGCCCTGGCCCAACCGGTTGGGCGACGGGAGGTACACGTTCGAAGGCGTCGAAGGTGAGGCGCCGATCAATGAGCCTCCCCGGAACAACGCCATCCACGGACTGGTGCGGTGGATGCCCTGGCGCATGGTGGGTCGAGCCCAGAACCGGGTGAGCATGGCGTGTGAACTCCACCCCTCGCCCGCCTATCCCTTCGCACTGAAGCTCACCCTCGAGTACCGGTTGGGGCGCGATGGCCTCACTGCGGTGGCCGATGCAGACAACATCGGACCGACCGATCTGCCTTTCGGGCTCGGTTTCCATCCGTACCTGACGGTGGGGACAGCCTCGGTAGACATGATGCGACTGACGGTGCCGGCCGACCACCGACTGATCGCCGACGACCGTGGGTTGCCCACCGGCCGGGTGCCGGTGTCCGGCTCGGAGTTCGACTTCACCGAGGGCCGGATCATCGGCGTCACCAGACTGGACACCGGTTTCACCGGCTTGCGGCGGGATGCCGACGGCCGTGCACGGGTGGAACTCGACCACCCAGACGGGGACCACGGGGTGACCCTGTGGGCCGACGAGCGGTTCGGCTACCTCATGATCTACACCGGCGACACACTCGAACCGGACGTGCGCCGCAGGTCGTTGGCCGTGGAGCCGATGAGCTGCCCTCCTGACGCCTTTCGGTCGGGAACTGACCGCACCGTCCTGCGGCCGGGCACGCGTTGGACCGGATCGTGGGGCATCACCCCCCGCTGAATCCGGCATGTCCGCCAGATGTCGAGTTCATGAAGCCACGCTGCGGGGAAGAGAACGGGCTCGGAGTGGTCGGAAGGTGCCAAATCGACGAATATTCGCTTGCATTCTGTCCCTTGCCGAAGGTCCAATCAGGGCAGATTCCGGAGGGCAGGGGCGGCGATTCTTCGGAGCGATCGGGGAACCCGAGACCCATGTTGTGGGGAAGTTCCCCTGGTCGAGATTCAGGCTGCGGTCTAACAGAGTGTCGGATCGTAGGCTGGCTGTGTTGTCACCGGCGGCGTGTTCGTCGGTGAAGTGGCTGTGGTATTCCTCTTCACGGTGGTCCTTGGCTGAGGTGCCGTGGTTGTGGTGGTTGAGGGAATTGAGATCGGCTCTCCGTACTCATCGAGTGGTGGTGTTGAAGCCAGTCTCGGAGGTTTCCCCAAGAACTGAGTGATGGTGTCGACATAATTGTTGCGAGTTTCGGCGTTGGCCAACTCGACATCTCCCGCAGGCGTGCCGTTCTGCGGGACTGTGGGCAGTGTCCGCGCGTGCAAGCTTGATCGCGAGAGGGCATGGTATTGCTCGGCCAGGTCATAGATCGTGCCAAAGGACAGCTTGTTGTCCACGGAGATGTCATTCACCACGGACTTGACCAGGGAACGCAAGGCGAGAGGGTTGTAGGTCGACTTGGCCTTCGCCATCATCGCCTCGATGATGGCGTTCTGACGCTGGATTCGACTGATGTCGAACCCAGGGTCCATCTGCCATTCGCCGCCCCAGTAGTACTCGTAGTAGCGCGAGCGAGAGAGGGTGATGGCTGAGTTCCCGTTCAACACCTGACACCCGGTCTGAGTGATGCTCGGACCCGACTCGTTGACACCAACGTTGTCGTCCCGCACGGGGTACTTGAAGTCCAAGCTGATGCCACCCAATGCCTTGACGGAGTAGATGACTCCGCTGAAGTCGATGACGATCCAGTGGTTGATCGGAATGCCGAAGGTGTTCTGGATGGTCTCGATAAGGGCATTGGGCCCATTGTGGACTTTCGCACTTTGGCGGCGGGTCAGCCCCCCTTGGCGTCGGGGCCTGAGCGGCCCGGACGCCCTCGGCGGCGTGCGTCCGCCTCGATGGCCTCAAGGGTCAGCTCGTGTAGGGCGGTCAC
>JADGOF010000380.1 GCA_017883105.1 Acidimicrobiales bacterium | reverse complement strand
TGTCGCCTATCGAACGGAGTTCGGCCTGGCGGCCAACGCCACAGTGCCGGTAGACGCGGTGACCGCATCGGGATCGGGGCTCGATCCCGACATCTCCATCGCCAACGCCGACATCCAGGCCCCGACGGTGGCCAAGGCCCGTGGGGTGTCCCTGGCCCAGGTCAACGGCCTGATCAAGTCGAACACCACGGGGCGTAGCCTGGGGGTACTCGGTGATCCGGGGGTCAACGTGCTGACATTGAACATCGCACTCGACAACCTGACGGCGAAGTAGACGATGGGTCGACGGTAGAGCCAGGAGGGCAACGACGGTGGCACGAGGGAAGCTGCGGCTGTATCTCGGTGCTGCACCGGGTGTAGGTAAGACCTTCGCCATGCTCAACGAGGGGTGGCGCCGCAAGGAACGCGGCACCGACGTGGTGATCGGCTGGGTGCAGGAGCACGGTCGGCCCCAGACGGATGCGCAGATCCGGGATCTGGTCGTGTTCCCTCGGCGGTCCAGTGAGTACCGGGGCCAGACCTTCGAGGAGATGGACCTGGAGGGACTGCTCGAACGGAAGCCCGAGCTGGTCCTGGTCGACGAGCTGGCCCATACCAACGTGCCCGGGTCGATGCATGCCAAGCGATGGCAGGACGTCGAAGAGCTACTCGACGCCGGCATCAACATCATCTCCACCGTCAACCTCCAGCACCTCGAATCCCTCAACGACGTCGTCGAGCGGATCACCGGCGTGGCCCAACAGGAGACGGTCCCCGATCGCGTGGTCAGGGCCGCCGACCAACTGGAGTTGGTCGACATGGCACCCGAGGCCCTCCAGCGCAGGCTGGCCCATGGAAACGTCTATCCCCCCGAACGCATCGATGCCGCACTGGCGAACTACTTCCGGACCGGGAACCTCACCGCACTGCGGGAGCTCACCTTGCTGTGGGTGGCCGACCGGGTCGACGAAGAGCTGAGTGCCTACCGCGAACGTCACGGCATCGCCGGACAGTGGGAGACCAAGGAGCGGGTGGTGGTCTCCTTGACGGGTTCCAGCGGCAGCGCGGTCCTCATCCGCCGGGCCGCGCGGATGGCCATGCGAACCAAGGCCGAGCTGGTCGGCGTCCACGTGCGCACCGACGATGGACTGTCCGGCGAGGGCTCGAAGGGGTTGGGCCGGAACCGGGCGCTGCTCGACGATCTGGGTGGCCGTTACGTCGAAGTGGTGGGCGCCGATGTCGCCCCCGCCCTGGTGCAGGTGGCCCGAGCCGAAAACGCCACCCAGCTGGTGTTGGGGGCAACTCATCGCAGTCGGCTCACCGAATTCCTACGGGGTTCGATCATCAATTCGGTCATCAGGGCGGCCGGAGGCGCACTCGACATCCACGTGATTGCAACCGACACCGATTTGGACGGAGAGACCGAACAGTCGGAGGAGGCGCGTCGCCAGGACGGCAGCCCCACTGCGGTCGGCAACAGGGCCAAACGTCATCGTCGGGTCCTCCTGTCCCCGCTTTCGGTTCGCCGGCGGGTCGCCGCGCTGGTCATCGGCATCATCGGTTTCCCGTTGCTGACGCTGGCCCTCACCGCCAGTGGTACCCACGCCGACCTGGCCACCGCCCTCAGCTGCTACCTGGTGCTGGTGGTGGTGGTGGCGGCTACCGGCGGCGTGTGGCCGGCGGTGTTGGCGGCGCTCGCCGGTTTCCTCCTCTCCAACTATTACTTCGCGCCGCCCGTCCATACCTTCACCATTGCCGATACCCGGGACATCCTGGCGCTCATCATGTTTCTGGTCACGGCCGGAGTGGTCAGCGTGCTGGTGGACCTCGCCGCCCGAAGGACCGCCACCGCCATCCAGGCCCGGGCCGACGCCCGGATGCTGGCCCGGGTGGCTGGGCGGTTGGTCGCCCCTGAGGGCAATCCCCTGCCGGCACTTCTCGAGGAGCTGGTGGTCGCCTTCCGCCTCGAAGCGGTGGCCATCCTGCGCTCCGGCTCTGAACACAGTGTGGCTCCGGCCGCTCCCGGGGGCGACGAGATCGCTTCGGGATCGTGGTCGACCGTGGTGGCCGCCGGCCCACGGCCACCCCTCACCCCCAAGGAAGCTACCGTGGTCCTCCCGCTCACCGATCGGGATCTCCTGGCCCTACGGGGCCCCGGGCTCACCGCCGAAGATCGGGACATCCTGGCCGCCTTCGCCGCCCAACTGGCGACGGCCCTCGAAAGTGACCGACTCCATGCCGAAGCCGCCGAAGCCGACTCCTTGGCCCGGGCCAATCAGCTCCGCTCCGCGCTGCTGGCCGCAGTCAGCCATGACCTCCGCACACCGCTTGCGGGCATCAAGGCGGCCTCGTCGAGCCTGCTTTCGGACCAGCTCGACTTCGGGCCCGAGGAGACCCACATCCTGCTCCAGACCATTGACGACGAATCGGACCGGTTGAGCAGCCTGGTGGAGAACCTGCTCGACATGAGCCGGTTGGAGACCGGCTCGATGGATGTGCTCCACGAGTCCACCGACGTCAACGAGCTGATCGCCTCCGCCATCGAGAGTCTGGGGCCTCGTGGCGCGGAGGTCACCGTCGAGATCCCCTCGGCTCTCCCCCGTGTCCGCACCGACCCGGTGCTGCTCGAACGTGCAGTGGCGAACCTGGTCGACAACTCCCTGATCCACGCCAGGGGTAGGGGGCTGCGTATCGAGGCAGGACCGGTGGCCGGTCGGGTGGACATCCGGGTCATCGACCGGGGCCCGGGTATCCGTCGGGAGGATCGGGACCTGGTGTTCCGGCCGTTCCAACGCCTGGGGGACTCCGAAAGCCGGGTCGGCGTCGGGCTGGGACTGTCCGTGGCCCGGGGATTCGTCGAGGCGGTCGGCGGTGAACTCGACATCGAGGACACCCCGGGGGGCGGCTGCACGATGGTCATACGCATGCCGGTCGCCGATCCTGTGGACGAGGCATCCCCCGCCCCACCCGACGAACTCGGCCCTGCGCCGACCACCGAGGCCGGGTCGCGGGCCGGGTCGGCACCGTGAGCCCCCCGTCCTCCACGTCGAGTAACGACACCACGTCGGAGGAGGCCTGGGCCAAGGTGCTGGTCATCGACGACGACGCCTCACTGTTGCGCGCCCTCACCATCAGCCTCACCGCCCGGGGCTACGATGTGCTGGGGGCGCGCAGCGGCGAGGAGGGACTGGATCGGGCCGCCCACCGGCACCCCGATGCCGTCCTGCTCGACCTGGGGCTGCCGGGGATCGACGGCGTCGAAGTGATCCGGGGAATCCGGGGATGG
>JADGOF010000033.1 GCA_017883105.1 Acidimicrobiales bacterium | reverse complement strand
GTGTGGAGCTCGTCGATGAAGGTGATCACCTCACCCTGGGCGTCGGTGATCTCCTTGAGCACCGCCTTCAGTCGTTCCTCGAACTCACCCCGGTACTTGGCCCCCGCCACCATCGAGCCCATGTCGAGGCCGATGACCCGCTTGCCCTTCAAGCCCTCGGGCACGTCCCCTTCGACGATGCGCTGGGCCAGGCCCTCGACGATGGCCGTCTTGCCCACGCCGGGCTCGCCGATCAGGACGGGATTGTTCTTGGTCCGGCGGGACAGGACCTGGATGACCCGTCGCACCTCTTCGTCCCGGCCGATGACCGGGTCCATCTTCCCCTGGCGGGCCAGGGCGGTGAGGTCCCGGCCGTACTTCTCCAGGGCCTGGAAGGTCTCCTCGGGGTTCTGCGAGGTCACCCGGTGGCTGCCCCGCACGTCGCGCAAGGCACCCAGCAACTGGTCACGGTCCACGCCGATCCGGTCGGCCATGGCCAGCACCAGGTGCTCCACCGAGAGGTACTCGTCCCCCATGTCGGTGCGGAGCCGGTCTGCCTCGGACAGCACGTCGCGCATGGCGCGGTCGATGCCGGGCTCCTGTCCGCCGACCACCTGGGGCAGCCGGCCGAGGTCGCCGTTGATGCGTTCGCTCAGTACGGCGGGCTCCAGACCCAGCCGGGTGAGGATCGGCCCGGCGATGCCGTCGGTCTGCTCGAGGACCGCGACCAGCAGGTGCTCGGGGGTGACCTCGGGGTTGTTGCGCGATCGGGCCCGGTCCACCGCCGAGGCCAGTGCCTCCTGGGTCTTGACCGTCCACCGTTCCGGGTTGATGCTCATCTTGATCCTTCCTGCACGTGTCTCCGTTGCGGCCGAGTGGCCACCGGAAATTGGTTGAGAGGCACCAGGTCGCGCCGGTACTGGCGATGAGTCACAGCCACCGCCTCGCGGGCCTCGGCCCGGGTGGCGGCCAGTTCGTCGCGGAGCCGGGCCACCTCGTCTTCGAGCTCCATCACCCGGCGGACCCCTTCGAGATTGAGGCCGCCGTTGGTCAGGCTCTGGATGTGCCGGAGCCGGTCGAGGTCCTGCTCGCTGAAGCGTCGGCTACCGCCACTGGTGCGGCTGGGGTCGAGCAGGCCCTTGCGCTCGTAGATGCGCAGGGTCTGGGGATGGACCCCGGCCAGCTCGGCGGCCACCGAGATGACGTAGACGGCCCGGGTCCGGCGATCATCATTCATGTCCCACCTCCACGGTGTCACGCACCGGCGGCCCGATCACCTCGGCCAACGCCTCGACCGCGGCGCGCTGCTCGTCGGTCAGTGACTCGGGCACGGCCACGTCCACCGAGACCAGTAGGTCACCAGTGGCGCTCTTCTTGCCGGCCGGCACGCCTCGGCCCCTCACCCGGAAGGTGCGGCCCGACGGCGTACCTGCGGGCACCCGCAGGGTGACCGGTTCGGTCAGGGTGGGCACAGTCAGGGTGGTGCCCAGGGCGGCCTCCGAATACGAGACCGGCACGGAGAGCGTGAGGTTGCGGCCCCGGCGACCGAAGACGCCGTGCCGGTCCACCCGCACGACCACGTAGAGGTCGCCGCTCGGTGCATTGCCGCGGCCGGCCGCACCCCGGCCCTTCACCCGGATGCGTTGGCCGTGCTCCACGCCCGGCGGGATCCGCACCTTCACCGAGCGGTTGCGGTGCTCGACGCCCGAGCCGGCGCAGGTGGGGCACGGCGAGGTGACCACAGTCCCACGGCCCCCGCAATGCGGACAGATCTGGCTGAGGGAGAACAGGCCCTGGTTGTCCTGCAGGCTGCCCGTCCCCCCGCACTGCGGGCAGGTGACGGGTTGGGTGCCGGGGGCCGAGCCCGAACCGTGGCAGATATGGCACCGGGCGTCGGTGGTCACGTTGACCGAGGTGGTCACCCCTTTGACGGCGTCCTCGAAGGAAAGGTGCAGGTCGGTCTCCACGTCACTTCCCCGCTGGGGCCCGGGGGCGCCACTGCCACCCCGCCGTCCGCGGCCGAACAGGCCCCCGAAGATATCCCCGAGGTCGCCCATGTCCTCGACCCGGTAGGTCGCGCCCCCGCCTCCCCCGAACCCGCCGGGGAACCCACCGGTACCCGCGCCGGGTCCCATGGTCCGGACCTCGTCGTACTCCTTGCGCCGGGCTGCGTCACCGAGCACGTCGTAGGCGGCGCTGATCTCCTTGAACGTGTCCTCCTGACCCGGGTTGGTGTCAGGGTGGTGCTTCTTGGCCAGCTTCCGGTACGCGCTGGTGATCTCCTTGGCCGTGGCCGTACTGGGCACGCCGAGGGCCTTGTAGTAGTCCTTCTCGAACCATTCGCGTTGCGGCGCCACCGTGTGTCGTCCTAGCCCTTCACTCTTCGCACTACCTGTACGTCCTGTCCGCCTTTCGGCCTGTCTAGCCGCGCACCATCACCATGGCCGGGCGAAGCACCGTTCCCTTCCACCGGTACCCGGGTCGCATGACCTGGGCCACCAACGGCTCACCCGACGGGGCACCGGCCATGGCACCGGTGCCGTCATCGGTCGGCACGTCACCCGGGGCATCGCCATCGGCGGCGACCTCCGCCGGCAGCTGGCCGACCGCTTCGTGGGCGGTGGGATCGAACTCCTCACCGAGCGGATCGATCCGATCGAGGCCTTCTTTGGCCAGCACCCCCTGCAACTGGCTGGTGGCCGCCACCAGCGCCTTGGCGTCGGTCGACTCGGCGTCACTCAGGTGCTGGACCGCCAGGTCCAGGGTGTCGAGCACCGGGAGCAACTTGTCGACCAGACCCGAGGCGGCCCGAGCCAGCTGGTCGGCCTGCTGGTTGGCCACTCGCTTCTTGTAGTTCTCGAAGTCGGCCTGCAGGCGGCGCAGGGAGTCGAGGTACTCGTCGCGCTGGGCGACGGCGACGGCCGCCGCGTCCAGCTCGGGAGCGGTGCCGTCGATGATCTCCGTGGTCACCTCGCCCTCATCGAGGAGTTCGTCGACGGCAACCTCCTCACTGCCGGCAGGGGCGTCGTCGGAACCGGGATCGACTACCCCCGCGCCCGGTGAGTAGCGGGGGTCGGAAACCTCCCCGGGCTCCGATCCCTGCTCGGCGCCGTCATGACCAGACTCGTCGTTGCCGGTCATCGACAATCAGCTCTTGTCGTCGACGATCTCGGCGTCCACAACCTCGTCATCGGAGGCGTCCTCGGCCGGTACCTGCCCGCCAGGGGCGGCGGCGTCGGCCTTGGCCGTCTCCTCATAGAGGCGCTGGCTGAACGATTGGCTGGCGGTCAGCAACGTCTCGGTCGAGGTCTTGATGACCTCGACGTCGGTGCCGGCCAGAGCTTCCTTCAAGCTGGAGAGCGCGGACTCCACCTTCTCCTTCTCGTCGCCCTGGAACTTCTCACCCTGATCCTTCAGGAGCTTCTCCGTCTGGTAGACGAGCGAGTCGGCGTTGTTGCGGATCTCCGCCTCCTCCTTGCGCCGGCGGTCGTCCTCGGCGTGGGCCTCAGCGTCCTTGACCATGCGCTCGATGTCATCCTTGGCCAGTGACGACTGGCCGGTGATGGTCATCGACTGCTCCTTGCCGGTGGCCCGGTCCTTGGCCGAGACGTGCACGATGCCGTTGGCGTCGATGTCGAACACGACCTCGATCTGGGGCACGCCGCGCGGGGCGGGTGGCAGGTCGACCAGTTGGAACTTGCCCAACGTCTTGTTGTACATGGCCATCTCGCGCTCACCCTGCAGAACGTGGACCTCCACCGACGGCTGGTTGTCGTCAGCCGTGGTGAACACCTCGCTCCGCTTGGTGGGGATGGTGGTGTTCCGCTCGATGAGACGGTGCATCACGTTGCCCTTGGTCTCGATGCCCAGTGACAACGGGGTCACGTCGAGCAGCAAGACGTCCTTGACCTCGCCCTTCAAGACGCCGGCTTGGACGGCGGCACCGATGGCCACCACCTCGTCGGGGTTCACACCCTTGTGGGCCTCCTTGCCGGTCAGCGACTGGACCAGTTCCTGTACCGCGGGGATGCGGGTGGAGCCGCCCACCAGGACCACATGGTCGATATCGGACTTGGACAGCCCGGAGTCGGCGACGGCCTGGTCGAACGGGCCCTTGCAGGCCTCCACCAGGTCGGCGGTCAGCTCGTTGAAGGTGGCCCGGGTCAGCTTCACGTCGAGGTGCTTGGGTCCCTCGGACGTGGCGGTGATGAAGGGCAGGTTGATCTGGGTCTCCTGTACCGAGGAGAGCTCGATCTTTGCCTTCTCCGCGGCCTCCTGCAGGCGCTGGGTGGCCATCTTGTCGGCGGACAGGTCGACACCCTCGGTGTCCTTGAACATCTTGACCAGCCAGTCGATGACCCGCTGGTCCCAGTCGTCTCCACCGAGCTTGGAGTTCCCCGCGGTCGACTTGACCTCGAAGACGCCGTCGCCGATCTCGAGCAGGGACACGTCGAACGTGCCACCACCGAGGTCGAATACCAGCACCGTCTGGTCGGCACCCTCCTTGTCGAGCCCGTAAGCCAGCGCGGCGGCGGTGGGCTCGTTGATGATGCGCAGCACCTCGAGGCCGGCGATGGCGCCCGCCTCCTTGGTGGCGGTGCGCTGGGCGTCGTCGAAGTAGGCAGGTACGGTGATGACCGCCTGGCTGACCGTGTCTCCCAGGAAGGCCTCGGCGTCCCGCTTCAGCTTGCCGAGGATGCGGGCCGAGATCTCCTGCGGCGTGTAGTCCTTGCCGTCGATGTCGACGGTCCAACCCGTCCCCATGTGACGCTTGACGGACCGGATGGTCCGGTCGGGATTGGTGATGGCCTGGCGCTTGGCCACCTCACCCACCAGCACTTCGCCCGACTTGGCGAAGCCGACCACCGACGGGGTCGTGCGACCACCTTCGGCATTGGGGATGACGACCGGCTCGCCGGCCTCCAACACTGCTACCACCGAGTTGGTGGTTCCGAGGTCGATGCCTACGGCTTTGGCCATCTTGTTGCCTCCTACTCGCTGCCCTCGTCGGGCACGCTCTCTTGATTCCACGCTGATGCCGACCCTGCGACCGGCTCTGTTCTCAATTCCTTACGGCTTCCACTGTATCAAAGTTGAGTGTGCTCTGTATAGATTTGTTTTAGGATATTCATCAACTCTTGCCCGAGATGGGCCTTGCACCGGAAAGCACCAGGAGGGCCGACTATTGGTGCAGCCTGAGTTCCTGCACCATAAAGGGGTACGTGATCAATGGCGATCCTGTTTGGCGGTGGGTTGAATGGTCAACCACGGTCAATCCCAAGAATGGAGGCCGCTCGGCGGTGAGTGGGATCAGCGGTTGCAGACCCTTGCTGCCGTTGGGCTTCGCTCACCGCTCCAGTTCCGCCCGCTTTGGCAATGGCCATCCATGGGGATGAAGGCAGGGGACCGTGCTAGTTGATCGTCCAGATGCCCAACTGGCCCAGCTGGGCCGCATCTTGGGTCGCCCTGGCAACCCAAAGAAATGTTCGGGCAAAGTCCGTGGCCATCTCCTTAGGCAAAAAGAACCCCTTGTGGTAGCTGATCGCCTCGGTCGTGGCTCCCGCAGTGGCCAAACACTCCGAAAGCCACGGCCCCTCGATATCGAGATAGAGCGTTTCCTGCGGTTCATCGGGATTGAGAAACGCGGCTGTTATGTGGCGCATCCAGATGTCTTCGCTAGCGGGAGCGAGCGTTGGTGGCCTCAGGATCATTGCCGGAACAACCACCGGAGCGGTTGCCGACTCGTCAAATCTGAGGCCCAGGGCAGTGAAGAACCCAACGTCACCGACAAACATGACGCCAAATGGAATCTGAGGAGCGGTAGCGGGAGTGGCGGTGGGGTCGTCTTCAAGGAATCCGCACCGAGGTCCTCTCAGGACTATCCGCACTGCGGCGGCCGGGGGCTGGATGTCTAAGAGTGGTTCGTCCAGACGGACAACCGATACTTGCCAAGCCCGCACTAACAGGTCATCTGGGTCAAAGGTGAATGGCAGGTCGGTCACGTCGGACAGCATGGGCCGACAGCCGACGTTGCGTCAACCAAGGATTCCATCTGGTCAAACGGCCCCATCTGGAGGGTGGTTGGATTTGTCTCTAGGCCCCTGTGGTTGCTGTTTGCTGGGTGGCAAACCCCGGCACGTCCAGCCCGATCTCATGGATGCACGAGATCAGCACGCACAGGTTGTGGCAGATCACCTTGCAGAGAACCTCATTCATCTGTCCCTCGTCGGACTTGCTCCGCAGGGAGTCGCCGAACTTGGCCTTGATCATGGAGAACGTCGTCTCGACGTTGCTCCGCTGGTGGTAGCGGGAGAGGAACGTATCCCGCTGGTAGGCGAACATGTGGTACATCCGAGTCCAGGCCGATGCTTCAATACCCGGCAGGGTTGCATTGGGATTGTGGACCGCAGGCACCGCCCCGCCCCTGGTCGCCTTGAACGGGATGTATGGGGTTCCACCGCCGTCAGCGACCGCTTGCAGGTTGGCCTTGGACGAATACGCCTTGTCGGCGGTCACGTTCCGATACTCGAAGTTCTCACCAGTCGTAGCCAGCAGCGGGCGGAAGTAGTTCGTGTCGTTCGACCGCCAGCCGGACAGTTCAACCGCCGTCACGATGTTCGTGCGGACTCCGGTCATGGCATGCAACTTCACCCATTCGCGCTTCGTCTGCTCTTTGCCCCACTTGTGGTCGTACCAACGGATGAACCGGCAGGTGCTGAAACCGGTGGAATCAGCGGCGAAATCGTCCTCGACGCCTTTGAGGGGCAGGGCCGACAGTTCCACCAGACTCTTGAGTACCGGGGTCATCTCAGGGTCACGCAGGTACCGCAGGACGCTGTTGAAATGCGGGTCCTGGGCCATATGCCCCTTGGCCGCATTCTCCCGAACGTCGCTGTCCGATCGACGGGCCGACATGCCGCCGTAGACCTTGGACACGGCAGCGAAGGCCATGTCACTCATAGGCAGGCGAGGACGTCCACGGCCCTGTGCTGGCTGGGGGATGGTAGAGCACAAGTCGGCCAGCATCGGGAGGAAGCGATCCTTTTCCTCGCACTGAGCCGCGTTGTAAGCGGTCCAATCCTGGCCGTAAGTGACCTTGACCGACTCGGTCACTACCTCGCCTTCCGGTGTGATCTCCCGCTTGATCGTGTACTCGACGGCCATTACGTGTTTGCACGGCAAGCCGCGCATCTCGTAGTCGGGGCAGGTGCAGGCCAGGCCGGAAACCATGTCCATCTGAGCCATGGCGGGGTTTGTGGAAGCCACCCGGTAGGTACCATTCCCGCTCTGAGAGGGGACCTGCCAGCCGTAGGTGGTGCGCTTGAGGGGCATCGTCGCTGCGATCTGAAGTGCCTTGATCTCTCGTGCTTCCATCGGATTCTCCCTTGTACTATGTACCTAAAGAGAATATACCAGAGAGTACAGACCAAAGCAATACCTAGGAGGTATATAGTTGAGCCGAACGCCAACAGCAGAAGCGAGGGGGCGAAGGGTGAAGATCCAGCTCTGGGGCTGGCAGTGCGAGCGATGCGAGCACAAGTGGGTGCCTCGCGACATGGATGCCGAGCCAGACGGGCCTCGTGTCTGTCCGAAATGCAAAAGCCCCTACTGGAACCGGCCACGCCGAGTTCCGAAATCAGGTGCAAAGACCGCCCTGAACAGGTAGAATTTTGGGGCAACACTCGTGGGGGTGGGAGGGATCGAACCTCCGTCTTCCGGATTCAGAGTCCGGCTCTCTGCCAAGTGAGTTACACCCCCGCTGACGGGACCTGGGGGGTTGGGCCGCAAACTTGGCCCCCCAGGAATCCCGGCATGGACGGGCTAGAAGGGTTCCTCCTTCTGTTCGTGATAGCGGTATACGACGGTCCCGTCGTTCCTTGTTCCCTTCTCGACGCTCCGCTCCGACGCGAAAATGCGCTCCAAAGCACTTCGCACAGCGTTTGGAGGGTTCGCAGACTCGGGGAGCCAGCCACGATTGTCGAGGACGTTGGTCATGTCCATCACCGAGAACCACTGGTTTTCGGACACCTGGAGCACGGAGAGGATCGCCTCTGCCCCCTTCAAACGCTCAGCAGGTTCCTTCGCTGCTCCGAAGATGTCTTCGGCTTCATCGGCCTCATTGATGAGTTCCGGGAATGCCCTGAGGATGCCTTGGATAATCAGTCCAGACGACTCAATCGTTGCTTCCGCTGTCGAAAGAGCGTCGCGGGCCGCCTTGCGGTCTTGCTGACACCTTCGAAGCAGGTCACGGCTTTCTTCCAGTTCCATCGAAGCCGAGTGTATCCCATGCAACGTACACAGTCAACGGGCGTAGACCCACGGGCGTATACCGAGGCCGTTGCTGTGGCTGAGTTTTGGTGCAGGCCCCCGGTTTCTGGTGCAGAACGGCGTTTTGGTGCAAAGCCCCCGAGATGGGCTTTGCACCACAAGTCTCCGATTCTGCCGATTTCTGGTGCAATCTCGGTTTCTGCACCAAAAAGGGCAGGTACGACCGGTGAGTGACCCCGGCTCAAAGAAACCCGAACTTTCTTCTCAAGGTCTCGACCGAACGCGCCGATGCCGAATCAGCCAGGTCCGGGGAGCGGAGGCCCGCCCCTTCGCTCCGGACCCGGCGTCTTCTACGGTGGGGGAATGGCGGGTCAGCTCACGTGGTGGCGACACACTCGGGCGTGGGTGGGTCGGGCTATCCGAGAAACATTCAAGAGCGGCCACAGAGCGGCCATATTCACGTCCCTCGCCGTCCTGGTCTTGGGATCGCTCATCAAGGGTCGAACTGGCTTTTCCGGGGTCAGAGCCCGGCGTGCTGAGCCGTTGCACTACTCCTGCCGGGACGAGTCTTGGGGGGTTGGGCCGCAAACTTGGCCCCCCTTGACTCGGATCTTCTCAACCAGAGGCACCTCCCGAGAGATCGATTCTCGGGTCGACAGAGGTCAATCTCATGGTTCAGTACTCGCCATCGGTGGTCGGAATGCCAACATGCTCTGCGCTTGATTCTCATATCCGCCGAAGACCGATCGAATCAGACCCATCTTCTCCAAATGGTTGAGGTCACGGGACAGCATTCGCGGTCCGGCGTTGGCATAGAACTTGGCCACCTTCGGCGTCAGCCCTTCCATCTCCGACCTCGGGACCGTGACCCCGATAGGCATCGCCAACACAAGAGATCGCTGACGTTCGGTCGCCCTTGAAGTGGGCTGGCTGGCAAAGTTCTCGTGGACGAAATTGATCCACGCGATCAGGATTTGCTGCTCTCGCACCATGTCGATGACCTCCCGGATGCCGTCGATGAATCCCTCTATGGCGTAGTTAAGGAATCCAATTGCATCTTGTGCTTCGCTGGCGCGGGCTAGCTCCTGGTAGTACCGAGGCCGGGTGAGGTTGTAGTGGTTGGAAAGCAGGTGGGCACCCGGCATGGGTACGAGGCCACAGCTAGCCAGGATGAGGAACTCCACCAGGCGGGCCGTTCGACCATTGCCGTCACCAAATGGGTGGATCCAGGCGAGGTAGAGATGGGCGTATACGGCCTTGGCCACTATCAGCGCAAACTGGATTTCAGGGTCCTCGTGGATGAATGTCGGTCCGTTCAGCCACTGTGAGAGCCGATCCAGCAGGTAGGCGCAATCCTCGGCTGGTGCACTCCGGTAGCTGGCCACGGCAACGGAGTGGGTGCGAATTTCACCTGGGATAACGTCATCATCCACGTCGAGACCCTTGAGCACTTGACGATTGAAATCGAGAATCAAGTCCTTATTGAGCTGGATGTTCTCGCCGTCCATGATTCGTCTATGGAGTCCCTCCAAGGCGTCCAGAACATTGCGGACTTCCTGTTCTTGGTATTGGCGCGAGGCGGGTGCCTTGTAAGTCCCGTTCAGAATCCCTCGGGCTTGTTCCTCATTGAGCGTGTTCCCCTCAATGGCGGTGGTCGCCAGGGCACCCTTGATAAGAGTCACCGTGTAGAGCTCATGGGCGAGCCGAGGCTGGAGCGGCGTGCCCGCCAGGTGCTCACACTTTGACTGCGCTTCACCAAGCAACATCCACTGCCGAGGCAGTACACTGTTGACATCAGTAGCCTCAAAGGTGATCCAAGGATGGGTCTCTTCGTAGTGTCTCACAAGGGACATTGTACTACCTACCATCTGTTTCGTCCATTGGGTTGACCGGTCTTGTGACCAACTACTTGACCGGAAGAATGCCGAGATGGGGTTGCGGATCGTGTCCGGCTATCCGAACCCTCTTTTTGGTGCAAACCACCGATTTGTGGTGCAGAAGGGCGTTTTGGTGCAAAGCCCCCGAGATGGCCGGGATACGCTCGATCCATGCCCCAGCTGGTGCTCCTCCGCCATGGCCAGTCACTGTGGAACGCCGAGAACCTCTTCACCGGGTGGTACGACGTGGGCCTGACCGACCTGGGCGAGGAAGAGGCCCGTGCATCCGGCCGGCTGCTGGCAGCCGAAGAAGGCCTGGACCTACGGGTCGTCCACACCTCGCTGTTGACCAGGGCCATCCGGACCGCTGAGCTCAGCCTGGCCGTGGCCGGTCTCAGCTGGCTGCCCGTGCGCCGGAATTGGCGGCTCAACGAGCGTCACTACGGTGCCCTGCAGGGGCTCAACAAAAAGGAGACCACCGCCCGCCACGGGGAGACCCAGGTCAAGGCGTGGCGCAGGAGCTACGACACCCCGCCGCCGCCGGTCGAACTCGGTAGTGAGCACCATCCGGTGGGTGACCCCCGCTATCGGGACATCCCCGCCGACGCCCTGCCCCGCACCGAGTGCCTGGCCGACGTGGTGGCCCGGGTCATCCCCTACTGGGAGGACGCCGTCGTTCCCGACCTGCTGGCCGAAGGGGCCCGGGGGGGCGCCGTGCTGGTGGTGGCCCACGGCAACAGCCTCCGTGGCCTGCGCAAGCACATCGAGGGGATCGCCGACGATGCCATCGTCGGACTCGAGGTCCCGACGGGCATCCCCTTCTGCTACCAACTGGCCGACGACCTGTCGGTCGTCTCCCAGGGCTACCTCGGTGACCCGGAGGCGGCCAGGGCCGCGGCGGAGGCGGTCAGCAAACAGGCCGGTTGATCATCGTCGGACCGGGGTAGCGCACGAGCGGGTGCTCCTGGTCCAGGGACAACGAAGAGCCGGCTCTCATGAGCCGGCTCTTCGTCTTCCATACACGCCCGTCCGCCCAAGCGCCCCGCAATCATGTCGGGATGGGTCTCAGAGGGCGTCAGGCCCTCGTTCGCCGGTGCGGACCCGGATGACTTCCTCCACCGGAAGAATCCATACCTTCCCGTCACCGATCTTTCCGGTTCCCGCGGTATCGACCACCACGTTGGTCACTTCGTCGACCTGGGCGTCGTCCACCACGATCTCCAGCCGTACCTTGGGCACGAACTCGACTTCGTACTCGGCACCCCGGTATACCTCGGTGTGCCCACGCTGGCGGCCGAAGCCCTGGACCTCGGTCACCGTCAATCCGTGAATCCCGAGGGTCTTGAGGGCTTCTTTCACATCGTCGAGCTTGAACGGCTTGATCACTGCTACGACAAGCTTCACCTTGTACTTCCTTTCATCGAACTGATTCTGCCATCGAAGGTTCGATGGACCGCCCCGCTCTGAGGCCGGGGCGGTCCACCGACTGACTAGGAGCTACGCGTTGGACTCGGCCATCGAGCTCGAGCCAATCCGTTCGGCGAACGTCTCCTGCGGGTAGACCTCCTCACCATGGATGGCCAGGTCACCGATCTCGAGCTTCTCGTCGGGCTCGCGGAGTCCGACGAACAGCTTGACGATCTGCAACAGGATGTAGGTGGCGATGGCCGTGAAGACGATGACCCAGGCGGCGGCCAGGAACTGCTCCCACTCCTGGTGCCACGAGCCGGAGTAGAACAGGCCGTTCACGGCGATGCCCGGAGCAGCAGCGCCCTTCCCGATGTACTCGATCATGCCCGGGTCGCCGAAGAACCCGACCAGCAGACCACCGCAGAGACCGGCGATGCCGTGGGTGTAGACCACACCGAGGGCGTCGTCGACCTTGCTGAACGGGCGGACCTTGACCAGGTAGTACCAGGCGACCCACACGATGGCCGAGGCGATGAGTCCTTCGAGCAGGGCGCCGTAGCCGTTGACCCAACCGGCGCCGGGGGTGATGGCCACCAGGCCGACGATCATGCCGTTGATGGCGCCGAGGAACGTTCCCTTCTTCTCCTTGGAGAGGAACATGTCCATCAGGACCCAGGTCATCATGGCCGCTGCCGTGCACAGGTTGGTGTTGAGCACGGCAGAGGTGGC
>JADGOF010000379.1 GCA_017883105.1 Acidimicrobiales bacterium | reverse complement strand
CGTCGCCGCGACGGGCGCCATCGTCTCTCTGGCGCGCTCGAGGGGTGAGCAGCGGAGGTGCGTGAGCGGTACGTCCTTGAGGTACTCCGCGGCCGCCTCGGCCATCTGAACTCCGAGCGCCGACAGGTGGTAGCCCGGCAACCGCCCGTACAGGACCCGATCAGGGTTCTGCACCTGCCCATGCCGCAGCAGATGCACTGTCGTGGTGTCCACACGTCTCCTTCGGGTCGTCGCGACAGGATATCCCGACTCGCCGAGTGCCCGGACCCGTCGCCAGGGCTGGCGCAGCCGCCCCGCTCCACCAATCACCTGCATTCAGTGGCTCCTACGCGTCCGCCGACGCGTATAGACGACGGTGAGCACGTAGGTGCCACTCAATGCAGACGCGCGGTCAGTTCTTCGGTAGACCGATGGCCAGGAGACGGCACAACTCCGTGAGTGCCTCGACGAGGTCGACGTTCCATGAGGGTGCGATGAGAGGGATGCATGCGCCGCCGTGGCTTGTCGACATCGATGACCTTCGCCAGCAGACCACGTTTGTCCGCAGCATTCCGTACGACCTCTTGCTCCCAGTCGTACGGGGGCGGGATCAACGTCGTGAACGGTCGGCAAGCCGAGAAGAACGGCACGACAATCCCCACATTGATGCTGGATACCGGTCCCCATCGATGCTGATGCGCCAGACGATGTCGTCGGAGATGCGCTTGCCCCACGCGCGTCGAGATCGGGTCACTCGGCGGAACCCGCGGGCACGCAGGTCGATGGGCGAAGCCTCGAGGAGGTCAGCGATGCCTTCGTCGGCCATCAGTTCCGCCTCCGTTCGTACGTGTGCGAATCGCACTGTACGTGGATGGCGCGACGCGCGTGGCCGGTCGCGAGAACACCAGCGATGACCGCCAATCCATCGAAGCGCTGGTTATGAGGCCCGAGATCGACGTCTCAACCTGCACCTTGATGTTCGACCCTCGGCCCGACGGCCTTGACGGGCCGTCGCGGACAACTACTTGAGCCCCGGGGGCGGTGCCGTGCTGGCCCGCACCACGAGCTGGGGCACCCGAAGGAGGGGGTTGGGAGCGAGCTCGTCGGTCAGCACGGCGAGCATCACCTCCATGGCGTCCCGCCCGAGTTGGGCGAAGTCCTGGTGCATCGTTGTCAGGGGCGGCGAGAAGTGGGCGGCCTCGGGGATGTCGTCGAAGCCGATCACGCTGACCTGGCCAGGCACCGGGCGGTGGGCCTCGTTGAGCGCGTGGATCAGCCCCAGGGCCATCTGGTCGTTGCCACAGAACGCGGCCGTGAAGTGCTCCCCGAGCAGCCGCTGCCCGGCCGCGTATCCGCTGGCGGCGGACCAGTCCCCGAGGATGGGTTCGCGAGCCACGAGTCCATGCTCGTTCAGGGTGTCCCGCCAGCCGCGGACGCGCTCCAGCGCGTCCATCGACTCGGCCGGGCCGGCCACGTGCCTGATCTCGGTGTGCCCGAGGTCGATCAGGTACCGGACGGCACGCCTCGCCCCGACGTACTGGTCGAGCGAGACCCGATGCAACCCGCTTCCCTGGGAGACCACGCCGAGAAACGGCACCCCGAGGTCCATGCCCTGCAGCAGGCCGAGCGTGGACCGGTTGGAGGTGATCAGCACGATCGCCTCCACGTTCTGGCGCACCAGCGTCTCGGCCGCCAGGCGGAGCGTAGCGGCGTCCGAATGCAGAAGGCTCGCCATGATCACCGCGTACCGCTCCTCGCGCGCGGCTTCGTTGAAGTGCACCGCTGTGGTGGACGGCCCGAACTCAGGCAGGCCCGTGGTGATCAGCCCGATGGTGCGCGACCGGCGAGTCACCAGGGCGCGGGCGGCCGGGGATGGGACGTACCGCAGTTGCCGGATGGCCAGCTCGACTCGTTCCCGGGTGGCCGGGCGGACGTTGGGCAGGTCGTTCAGCACCCGGGAGACCGTCTGGTGGGACACCCCAGCAAGACGCGCCACGTCGAAGATCGTGGCAGCCTTGGCGCGTTCCTCTTCCGTCGTCACTGTGCCTGTCGTCCCGGGTCTGCGCGGTGTGCTCGTCTTCCTGGGGCCAGATACTACCGACACGGTGGGGGCTCAGGTCCGTCTCGACGTGAGCACCTTTTGCAGGATGATGAACACCAACAGCAACGCGCCGATGAAGATCTTCGTCCACCACGAACTGAGGGTCCCCTCGAAGCTGATGACGGTCTGGATCAGACCGAGCACGAGGACGCCGAGCGCCGAGCCCAGCACGAAGCCGTAGCCGCCGGTGAGCAGGGTCCCACCGATGACCACCGCAGCGATCGCATCCATTTCGGTGCCGACCGCGCTCAGGGCGTAGCCCGAGAGTGTGTAGAACGAGAACAGCACGCCGGCCAGCCCGGAGCAGAAGCCGCTGATGACATAGACCAGCACCTTCGTCCGCGCGGTCGGCAGGCCCATCAACATGCCGGACTGCTCGCCTCCGCCAATGGCGTAGGTGGTTCGACCGAGCCGGGTGTACTGCAGCACCCAGACCGCGAGCCTTGAAGAACGGGTTGCCGATGGTGATCGACTCCTTGGCGATGATGTAGCACAGGCCCCGGGAGAGGAACATGGCCGCCAGAGTGGCGATGAACGGCTGCACCTTGAACACCTGAATCATCAACCCCACGAGCAGGCCCAACAGGGAGGTAAGTATCAGGATCAGTACGATCACGACCCCGGGGCTCCACCCGAGCTGGAGGAGCCGGGCGGCGATGATGGTGGACAGCGCCACCACTGCGCCGACCGAGAGGTCGATGCCCCCGGTGAGGATCACGAAGCTCATTCCGACTGCCAGCACGATCAGGTAGGCGTTGTCGATCAGCAGGTTGAGCACCACCTGGCCGGCGAAGAAGCCGTGGTACCGCAGACCGCCGCCCACATACATCAGCAGGAAGAGGATTGCGGTCACCAGCACCGGGCCGGACTTGGGGCTGGTGAACACATCCACGACCCGGTCGAGCAGTCGGCGCGGGGTCAGCGAGGCGCTGAGTGTAGTCATCGGGCCGCGCCCGCCTTCGCCGCTACGCCCTGGAGATGCCGCGTCGCCAACCTGGATCGCCATCGTTCCAGCGCGCCGCCGTTGTGGGCGACTGCAGCAGGCACACGGCCGTGACCACCGCCGCCTGATATAGAGCGACTTGTCCTGCGGGTCGACCGCGCGGTCGGTCAGGAGCACCGGGATGCCAGCAGCCTTGGCCTCATTCAGGACGGCATCCCAGCCGGTCTGGACCACCGGCGAGAAGGCGAT
>JADGOF010000378.1 GCA_017883105.1 Acidimicrobiales bacterium | reverse complement strand
CCGACGTTGGACACCAAGGCCGCCGACCAGATGAGGGCAAAGTTCCGCGAACGGAGCGGGCGGAGCGATGCCAGGGCCACCGACCGAGATTACCGGGCGCTCGTCGGCATCAGGCCGGTGGGCGACGCGCACCTTCGACGGCTCTCCGCGGACGACGATCGGTCGCCTGTGGGCCCTCGCCGGCCGGCTGCTCGACGGGGCTATCGCCGCTCTCACCGCTGCCGGTCAGGTCGAGCGCGCCAGCCGGCTGTTCATCGGCGGAGCGGTGGCAGCGAAGTCGGTGGCCGCCGTCGTGAAGGTAGGTTGGCCAACAGATCAGCGGTGGCCTCGGAGATGGTCCGGACCGCCCGCTCGAACGAGTCTGCGGTGCGCTCCGAGGGAGACTGGACGCCGCTCACCTTGCGCACGTACTGGCGGGCGGCCGCCTCGATCTCCTGGTTGGTGGCTCGGGGCTCCAGGCCCCGCAGTGTGGTGATGTTTCGACACATGGCACGAGCCTACGTAGGCACCGGCGGGTGGTGAACCGAACGCCGTACTTGTCCCGCACAGCACATGTTGCGTTCGGCTGATGGTTGTCAACGAGCGAACCGGGGCACCATCCGGGTCACACCTCCCGCACCACTATCCCGTGCGGGTGGGATGATGCTAGCCCGTGCGGGTGGGGCGGTGCCTGGCCGTGCCCGGCTCTTGGGTGGGCATGACATGGGGATCAGGTACCGGGTAGGCCGGCTGATCGCTGCGCAACTCGACCAGATCGTTGGGCTGACAACCCAGGGCCATCGCCGAGCGTTCGGTGTCGCCGGCGGTCGAGGGCAGGACCGGTGCGGCCGTCACGGGGTTGTTCATGACCAGCGTGGAGGTGAGATCGCCGACTGTCTTGCGGCGCCACGCGGAGATGTTGGGTGCCTTCACTCCGAACCGCTCTTCGAGAAACCGCAGCTGAGAGGTATGGTCGAACACTTCCGACGACACGTAACCACCCCGGCTGAACGGCGAGACGACCAGCATCGGCACCCGGAAGCCGAGCCCGATCGGTCCGGACACCCCTTGTGCGTTCGTCGGCAGTGGATTGACCGTGACGAACTCACCGGGTGTCCCCACGGGAGGGACCGGAGGCGGGACATGGTCGAAGAAGCCATCGTTCTCGTCGTACATGACGAACAGCACCGTCTTGGACCACACCTCCTTGTTGGACACCAGTGTGCTCAGCACCTGGTCGATGAACCAGGCTCCGAGGGCCGGGGGTGCTGGCGGATGTTCGTCGTATCCGATTGGTGGGACGATCCACGAGACGCTCGGCAGGGTCCCCTTCCGCACGTCCTGGCCGAAATCACCGGGGAACGTCGGGTTGAACGCCTTCTGATAGAGGGTGGACGCCGGGTTCGAGTACTGGGAGAAGTACGGGAGGATGGCGTCCGAGACCAGTAGTACTTCCGAGGAGTCGGCGCGGTAGGCAGCACCGGGTGGGGTGTACACCTTCCACGACACATGGGCGTCCTCGAGGGCTTCAGGCATCGTCGGCCAATCGACGCTGAAGCGGGCGGTCGGCGACGCATCGGTGATCAGAACGGGGCCGCCATGGTGGCCATCAGGGTCGATCGTCCCCGACAGGGCCATCAGGCGGTTCGGGTGGGTCGGTCCCATGACCGACGCGTGGTAGCCGTCGCAGATGGTGAATGCGTCGGCCAACGCGTAGTGATAGGGGAGATCTGCCCGGGTGTGGAATCCCATGGTCAGGGGCCCGTACTCGGGCCCTTCGTACTGTGTCGACGCATGGGTCGAAGCGAACGCATCCACGGTGCCGTTGTTCCAGCTCAGATGCTGGGGCAGCCAATTGTGGGTCAGGTCGTGGCTGCACTCGCCCATGCCACTTGCCACATCCAGGTGGAAGGGCAGCAGTCTTCCGACAGGATTGCTCGAGGTGTTCGCCGCATATGGCTGGGAGAACGCACCAAGGTCGTGAGCACCGTGGTCGTCGAATCCCCGCACTCCCTTGTAGGAGCCGAAGTAGTGATCGAACGAGCGGTTCTCCTGCATCAGGAAGACCACGTGCTCGATGGCTCCGAGGTCGGATCCAGCCGGCTGCGTCGACGCCGCAGTGGACACGGTCGACGGGTTTCCGCAGGCCGCCGCCACTGCCCCCATTCCGGCAATCAGCGAACCTCCCAGAAAGGTACGCCGGGCAATGCGCGCTTCTTCACCCGATGCTCTGACGGCTTCACCCATGGCATTCCCCCATCCGTTCGGCCGCAGGGCCTTTCGGAGCCCCAGTGGCGCGGGCATCCCCGTCGGCAGTCGAAGTCCCCACTTCGGCCTGATGGAGCGTGGCCTGGATCTGGGCGATGCGCAACTTCTAGGCGCAATTTCCAGGTGCAGACGGGGAGGGATCGGCAACCTATGCCGGATCCATCACGCCGAAGCCGATCGCCCAGTCCACTGGGGGTCCACGCTGCACCGCGGGCTTCACCCTTCGTCCCCGCTCAGCCGTCCTTGGCCCGGTCAGACCTGGGACCGGTCGACGGGGCCACGCTGCCTTCGCCGTCGGTGATGCCGCGGGTCCTGCCTGACGCCGAGGCGAACCGACGTGCGCTGGGCCGACGGGTCAGGTGACGTTCTATTTGTCGAGCTTGACCTTGCGCCTGGGCCTCAGTGCAAACCACCAGATGCTCACAATGGTGGCGGCCACACCGAATGCGGCCGCCGGTTTCGCAACTCTGCGTGAACGATCTGACATGGAGCCGACGATACCCGCCCGAACGGGGGTCCGAGGAGTTTCCCTTCGGGCCAAACGGAGTCATACGGGTCCCCGACTTTCTTCAGGACTTCTCATGTCCCCCATATCCCCATTTGGGCGTCGCAGATCACCGAGATCGAGCAGTTCTTCAACTGGTTTGGCGATGATCCCGGCATTCGCCTCATCGACATGCTGAGACTCACCCTCAGGAAGCTCATTGTGAGTGCGGACTTGACCACTCTAAGTGAATATCTTTGCTTTTGGCGATCTGATCCCCTACCGTCGGATCGTCTGCACAGGTGGACCGTTCGGTGGCATCAGGGGCAAATCACACTCATTGGACGATTGATGAGATGAACCCCGGGGGTATGGGCCGATGGCACTGTTTCGCTCGCGTTTGTTCGCCAGGTCCACGTTTGCCAAGGCGGCGGTTGCTGCACTCATCGGCACGACGGGACTGACCGTCGTCGCGGTTGGGCCCGCCTTTGCGGCGACTCCGACGGTCACTGCTGTCAGCCCCTCCTCCGGCACCTCGGCGGGCG
>JADGOF010000377.1 GCA_017883105.1 Acidimicrobiales bacterium | reverse complement strand
CGCCGTGGCCTCGCTGATCTCGTGGCGCGGCGTCTGGTACGTGGTCCACCTCGGGCCCAATCCCCGGCCCAGCGACGTCGGCACCGTCGATCAGCCGGCAACCGGCGCCGGCACCCCCGGCCCAGCCGGAGGCTGCTGAACCTCCCGCTCAGCTCTTCGGGGCCGCCGTTGAGGCGGTGGTGGTCGACCGGGTGGCCGGCAGGGCGATCTGGCCGCTCGGGAGGATGGCAGCAGCAGCAGCTCCGAAGTCCGCGCTCGACAGCTGGTTCACGAAGCTCGCCGCCGCATTGCTCGAGTCGACGGACGGTTGGCCGACGACCGAGAGCACCAGCGAGGTGAACCGGGCGCCGGTGAGGTCCCCTTTCTCGCTGAGGGTCACCGTCAGGACCCCCGACAGGTCCAGCGTGCCGCTGGTCGAGAAGTTCTGGTAGCCGGCGAAGTCACCCAGGCTGTAGGCGATGAGATCGCCCTTGTAGTACTCCATGCCGCGAAGCACGTGGGGTCCGCTGGCGACGACCAGGTTGGCGCCGTCGTCGATGGCCGCGTGGGCGAACGCCTCCGGGTTGCCCCGGTCTTCACCGACGTAGGTCTCCTCCTGCCCGGTGACATGATCGGCAGCGGTGCCCTCGGCGCCGGCGTGCATGTAGACCACCACCAGGTCGGCCTCGCCTTTGGCCTGCTGGATGAGCGTCTTGGCTGCGGGAAGGTCGAGCAGGTTGTTGGCATTTACATAGGGTGCAAAGTCGACGAACGCCACCTTGGTGCCGGACACCGTGACCAACCCGATCTGGCCGGGGAGTCCGGCCTGGACAATGCCGGCACTGGTCAGGGCAGCCGTGGTGTCGGCCAACCCCTGGGCCGCGAAGTCGTGCGAGTGGTTGTTGGCGCTGTTCATGACCGTGAACCCGTCGACCCGGTAGATGTGTGCATAGGACGGAGGATTTCGGAAGGCGTAGCACTGCGTCGAGCCGGTGCCGCACTTCGAATCGGTGGCGTCCGTCAGGGTTCCTTCGAGATTGCCGAAGACCACGGGAGCCTGCAATGCGGCCGCCACCGGTTGGAGATAGGTCGCAGGGTCCGGCGGGAGATCCGGTGTGTTGCCGAGGTCGGAGTCGCCGACCACCGAGATGGTCACCGAACCACCCGGGAGGGTGGTTGTGATCGCCGGAGCCTTGGTCGTCGATGGGTCACCGCCGGTAGCCGATGGGGATGTCCGGGGCGATGAGCCCGGCAGGTCACTCACCGCCCACCCCAGGCCGATCACCACCACGATGGCCGCGCTCACCATGGCCAACCGCCGACCGAAGTGGGCCCGGTTACCGGCCCGGCGCGCGTGCCGGTGCCTCGGTGGCGGGGTCGGTGGTGTCACCATCTCGGGCAGATCGTCACCACGGCTGGTCGATCACGCCGGGCACCTTCTGGAAGACGGCGAAGAAGTCCTTGGTGCTCGCGTACAGGAAGCGGATCGAGACCTGGTTGGGGTTGGGAACGAAGAGGGAGGGAGACGCAGCGTTGGGACCTCCGTAGGTGACGAAGATCGGCCACTCCGGGTTGATGTCCAGCTGCATGCCCCGCACCGCGCCGACCTGGACGAGGATATGGGCCAGGCTGGCCGCGGTCTGCGACGGGGCCGCCACATAGAGGAGATTGCCCTTGGCGTCGATGCCGAGCCCGGTCCGCCACACGGCGGGCACTCCCCCGAGGGTGATCCCCCACTGACTACCCACCGAGGACCCCGGCGCCGGGGCTCCGGCGGTGACCAGCAGGGGAAGGTTCTGGCGAGCCATGACCACTTCGGGACCGGGGGTGGCGCCACCTTGCCAGTCGACGATGTCCACCGTGCCGTTCGCATAGGACACCACCGTGGCCAAGCCGTTGACCATGGGGAAGTACAACGTGCCGTGGACGTAGAAGCCCCCGGCGGCGTCAGCCTCGTAGAAACCCGAGTTGAAGGTGGCCAACAGGTTCGGACGGGCCGCCACCGGCACCATTTCGGGTCCCCGGTCGAACGTGGTGTCCCCTGGTCCCTTGTATCCGGGGTAGAGGGCGAGCTGCGTCGTCGAACTACGCATCCACGAGACGTAGGCCACGACACTGGGTTGGGCCGGGTCGGGACGGAAGGTGGTGGTCATGATGGCCGGTGGGGCGGGGCTCCACGGGTCCTCCGCCACCCATTGGCCCTCACCGGCCTGAGCGGGGGTGACAGTCGGCGCCACCGGCGGGGGCACGTAGGGAGGTGGCGCGGTCGTCGAAGTGGTGGTGGACGCCGAGGTGACGGCCGGCACCGATTTCGCCCTGTCACCGCTGCTCCCCACATGCCAGACGAGCAAACTGACCACCAACACCACAACGACGACGACGACGAGTGGAACCAACCGGCGCTGTTGACGCCGGCGGCGCTCGAGCTGACGCTGGCCGCGGGCCGCACGAACGTCCGATCGGGACTTGACCTGTACCGGCTCCCCGCCAGAGCCTGACCGCGTCATGGCCCCGATCGTAAGGAAACCCGGCCCCAACTTCAACCACCCCCCGGAGACGGTCGCCGGTGGGCCGGCCCCGTTGATTGGTGGATCCGACCTGGCCCGCACCCATCCGTGGCGGCCGTAGGGCGTGTTCGATCAATGCGGCAGGGCGTCGCCGGGGAGTGTCTGATCCCCTCCGAACGCCTTGCGGCCGAGGTTCTCCAACACCCACTGGGCCCCCACCGCTCTGTCGATCACGGGACGACGGTCAGGCGGTAGCGAGCGCGATGATGAGGCATGGACTCAACGCTCCTTGCCATCGAAACCCGGGGCCGGACCGTGGTCGATCTGACGGATGCGGTCGAGCGGTTCTGTTCGGACCGGAACGACGGGTTGGTCAACGTGTTTGCACCCCATGCCACTGCCGGGTTGGCCCTGATCGAGGTGGGATCGGGATCCGAGGGCGACTTGGCCGACGCCCTGACCCACCTGCTTCCCCGGGACGACCGGTACCGCCATCGGCACGGCGCCCAGGGCCACGGGGCTGACCACGTGCTTCCCGCCCTGGTGAGCCCGTCCCTGACCATCCCCGTCCTCGGCGGGCGACCCCAGCTCGGCACCTGGCAGAGCGTGGTTCTGGTGGACACCAACGGCGACAATCCCCATCGCCAGGTCCGGTTCAGCTTCCTCGGCGGGTAGGTCCCGAAGCCGCGGCCTTAAAGACTTTCGCCGAATACCCCGCCAACCCCGTACCCACGAATCCCCAGCCCGAACCTGGCGGCGGCATGGCAGACATCCCGCGCGGTATTACACGAA
>JADGOF010000376.1 GCA_017883105.1 Acidimicrobiales bacterium | reverse complement strand
GGCGTACTCATCGGTCACCGCCGCCGTGTCGCGGGGCACCATCCCCGACAGGTCGGCCCCGGCGCAGAAGGCCTTGTCACCGCTTCCGGCCAGCACCACCACCCGCACCTCCGGGTCGCTCTTGGCCCGCGCCAGGTGCTCGCGCAGGCCGGCGATGACCTCCCAGGTCATGGCGTTCCGCCGTTCGGGCCGGTTGATGGTCAGGGTCAACACGCCACCGGCCCGCTCGGCCAGGAGATCGCCGGGCGCCCCGTCGTCGGGGCCGGGGGGTTCGGAAGCGGCGGCGGGGGCGTTGCGGGCGTGTTCAGGCACGACCACGACGGTAGCCCCATCCCGTGCGAAGGACCCATCCGGACGGGGCGGGAGCCCGATCGGTCGGGTCCTGACCTCGATGGCGATCGGTGCCCACTACGGTGACGCCATTCCCGTAGCCGCCCTGCTCTCCTTCCGCCTCGGTGGTTCTGACGGCGTCGCCATCGAGGCGGCCAAGTGGCGGGGTGCGCTGGGTGCGCTGGGGTTCTCCACGGTGACGGTGGCCGGAAGCGGTCCGGTCGACCATCTACTTCCCGGGCTCGCCATCGGCGCCGACACGCCCCCCGCCCGGTCCGAGGTCGAGGCCGCCCTGGCCGGTGCCGACCTGGTGGTGGTGGAGAACCTCTGCTCACTGCCCTTCAACCCAGGGGCTGCAGCCGTGGTCGCCGCCGTGCTGGCCGGCCGGCCGGCCATCCTCCACCACCACGATCTTCCCTGGCAGCGCCCCCAGTTCGTCGGTCACCCGCCACCGCCCGTCGACCCCCGGTGGAGCCATGTGACCATCAACGGATTGAGCCGGCGCCAACTGGACGATCGGGGCATCGCCGCCACCACCATCTACAACGCCTTCGCCATCGATCCGCGGCCCGGCTCCGACATCCCGGTGCTCCTTCCCGACCACGGCGATCGGGGGGAGCGGGTCCGTGACGCGCTGGGCATCGGCCCGCACCAGCGCCTGGTCCTCCAGCCAACACGGGCGATCCCCCGCAAGAACGTGGCCGGAGGCATCGACGTGGCCACCGCCCTGGATGCCACCTACTGGCTACTCGGGCCGGCCGAGGACGGTTTCGGACCCGAACTCGAGGCGCTGGTCGGATCGGCCCGGTGCCCGGTCGTCCTCGGGCCACCCGCCGGCGTGGGCTCGTTCGAGATCCACGACGCCTACCAGGCCTGTGACGCGGTCGCCCTCCCTTCGACCTGGGAGGGCTTCGGCAACCCCACCATCGAGTCGGTGGTGCACCGGCGGCCCCTGGCCATCGGGCCGTACCCGGTGGCCGCGGAACTGGCCGCCTTCGGATTCCGATGGTTTCCCCTCACCGAGGTCGATCGGCTCGACGCCTGGCTGACCCGCCCGGATGCGAGCCTCCTCGACCACAACCTGGCAGTGGCATCCGCCCGCTTCTCGTTGCGGGACCTTCCCGATCGGATCGCCCGGGTCGTCCCTGATCTCTGAGGTGAGCGGGAGTTTCAGGCCTCCCTGTCGCCTCGACAGCCGAAATGCGGCCCACGACTACCATGACCGCCATGACCGGTGCAGTGACCACGGACCCCAGCCAGACCGGGCAGGCCGGACGCAGGGGGACGGTGGCCGCCGGGCGCCGGCTGACCGCCGATGCCCGGCGCCGACAGCTGTTCGACGTGGCTCTCGGCCTCTTCGCCGAGCACGGCTATGCGGCCACCACCATGGACGACATCGCCGAGACGGCAGGGGTGACGAAACCGCTGGTGTACCAGCATTTCGACTCCAAACGGGCGCTGTATCTGGAGCTGATGGACGTGTTCTCGCGTGAACTAGTCTCTCGGATCGTGACTGCCACCGCCCGGGCGGAAGGTCCCCGCCAGCAGGTCGAGCTGGGCTTTGCCGCCTACTTCGAGCAGATGGTCGACAATGAGAAGGCGTTCCGTCTCCTCTACGGGCGGGACGCCCCCGACGACCTCGAGTTGGGGGAGGCACTCCGACGGGTGGAGGAGACCATCGCCCAGGCCATCGATCCGTTGATCGATGCCGGACTCGATCCCGAACACCGGCTCCTGCTGGCCCATGCCGTGGTGGGTATGGCCGAAGGTGCGAGTCGTCACTGGCTGGACGCCCGGCGGATCCACGCCGGGCCCTCGGACGGAGCGCCCGCACCGGAGTCGGCGATCGGTGCCGATCAGGACGACGCTTCGCGTCTGGCCACCCGCCTGGCCGATTTCGCCTGGGCTGGCCTCCGCCAGGTCCACCGCATCTGAGGTCCCGTGTACGAACTATGGGTGCCGGGGAGGGCGGCGGATCTGAGGTCGGTGACATGAGCGAAGCGGACGACGTGGCGGCCGGTGACTTCTCCTCGTGGGTGGTCGGGATGCAGGAGACGATCCGCAGTGGACACGACTCCGACGTGCCGTGCGACGGCTGCACTGCGTGTTGCACCTCGTCTCAGTTCATCCACATCGACCCCGACGAGACTGACACGCTCTCCCGCATACCCGAGGAGCTGTTGTTCCCTGCGCCCCGGCTGCCCCGTGGCCACGTGCTCCTCGGCTACGACGAGCGAGGGCACTGCCCGATGCTGGTCGACAACCAATGCTCGATCTACGAGCATCGTCCGAGGACGTGTCGCACCTACGAGTGCCGGATCTTTCCGGCCGCCGGACTCGACGCCGATGACGACGACAAGGTACTGATCGCCCGACAGGCCCGGCGCTGGCGGTTCACCTTCCCCACCCGATCCGACCGGGACCGGCACGACGCAGTCCGGGCAGCCGCGACATTCCTCGACGAGCACTCAGATCTGCTGCCGGACGGTGGGGCTCCGACCACCGTGACCCAGCGAGCCCTGCTTGCCATCGACGTGCACGACGTCTTTCTCCGGCGTGACGAGGAGACAGACCGGACCACGGTCGTCGATCCGGATCCCGTCGCGGTGCGCGTCGAGATGGTGCGCCGCAGGGGACCCCGGGACGCGACGTGAGATCGCCACAGTGACACCGTCGGACGCCTTCGGGCATCCGGTCAAATGAGCCGATCGGTCGGGTGCCCAGCACGGTGGGTCCCATTCACGGGCTCGGCGCGCCGGGCGGTGGATGGAAAGCCGATCGAACAGGTAAACTATCTGGGTGTTCAGTTTCCCTAACCCGGTGAACGACTATGCGGCCAGAACGGTGGCCGGCGGCGTGGTCGCAATGTGTGTGGCCGCCATTGCCTTCCGGCAGCCGTGGATCCTGCTTCCGTTGGCCTACGGGTTCTGGGCCCGGGTGCTGAGCGGTCCCACCGTCAGCCCG
>JADGOF010000375.1 GCA_017883105.1 Acidimicrobiales bacterium | reverse complement strand
AGCCTTCACCATGTCGTCGGACCACCGGAGCAGGTCGTCCCGATCCTCGGGAGCCACCCCCAACATGTTGCCGATCACGATCATCGGCAGCGGCGCGGCAACGTCCCGCACAAAGTCGGCCGATCCTTTCTCGCACACCCGATCGATGATGCCGTCGCAGATGGACCGGATCCCCTCTTCGCTCTCCCGGATCCGTCGTGGAGTGAACCCCTCGCTTACCAACCGACGACGACGCACGTGTTCGGGGGCGTCGGTGTCAATCATCATCGGAAGTGCTTCACTGTCGGGTCGGATCCCGCCTGCGTTGGAGAACGTTTCGGGGTCCTTGGACATCTCCTTGATGTCGGTGTACCGGGTGATGCCCCAGACCCCGGCGGCCTCGTCGAAATAGGCCGGGGCGTTGTCCCGCATCCAGGAGAACGCGGGGAAGGGATCTCCGCCGTAGAAGGTCCCGTCGGTGAGGCCGATGGTGACGTCACTGGGCGGAATGGTCATGGGGCTCCCTCGTGTCTTGCTCTGGCAGTCTTCGACGGCTCGGTCACGAACGTCGGCGAACGGCATGGCCAACAACGCTGCCCGTCACGCCCGGTTCATGCCCGGGAGTATACGGCGGACGTGTCGGGCCGACGGGAGGAAGGGGATCCGATCACCGGCCTGAACGGGGCCGGAAGGACATCGGGACATGGCTCACACCTGCATGTTTGTTGGTCCGGACACGCTCGACCGGTCCGGTCAGGGCAAAATCCTCGAGCCGATCGAGCAGTTCGTCGAGGATCACTCGGATCTCCATTCGGGCCATGTTGGCGCCCATGCAGAAATGGGCCCGGTGGCCGAAGGTCATATGTGGATTGGGTGCTCGACGGATATCGAACGTGAACGGTGCGTCGAACACCGACTCGTCTCGATTGGCCGACGGCCACCACAACGTCACCTTGTCACCCTCCTCGATGACGTGTCCACGTATCTCGGTCCGCCTGGTCGCCGTGCGTCGGTTGTACAGGGTGGCACTGGTCCAACGCAGGATCTCCTCCACGGCGGTGGGCATCAGTGTGCGGTCATGGCGGAGCATCTCGAGCTGGTCGGGATGATCGATCAGGGCGACCATGCCGAGGGCGATCGAGTTCCGCGTGGTCTCGCTGCCCGCCACTACCAGCAAATTGAAGAACATCAGCAGCTCGAGGTCAGTGAGTGAATGGGGCCGGGCCTCATCGTCGTCGACTTCCGCCCGAGCCACCACTGAGATGATGTCCTCACCCGGGCAGCGCCTCCTCTCCTCAATGAGGCCGGCCCCATAGGCGGCCATGGACGCAGCAGCCTGGGTGACCGCTTCATTGCTCTCGCCCAAATCCCGTCCCTCGTAGTCGAGGGTTGTGTTCGACCACGCCATCAGATCGTGTCGATCAGCGTCCGGAACGCCCATCAGGGCTGCCACCGCTTGCAGTGGTAGCTCCACCGCCACATCGGACAAGAAGTCACAGCTGCCCTGGTCGACCACGGCGTCGACGATCCGTCGAGCGCGTTCCCGCAACTCCGGCTCCATGCGGGCCAGCGCCCTGGGAGCGACAGTGGGGGTGACCACACGACGGATCCGCTGGTGGCGCGGATCATCCATCATGTTGAGGAGCACACCGGGAGCGAATCCGTAGGGAAGGTCCTGGATGATGGTGCCCCCGCCCTCCGACCCTGGCGACCGTTCCGACGAGAAGCACTCGGCGTCGGAGGCAGTGGCCATGATGTCGGCGTGGCCGCTCAGCACCCAAAAGCCCACCCCGTCGGGAGTGTGGCCGGTCGGCTCCTGCCACCATACCGGTGCCTCGCCTCGCAGCTGGATGAAGACCTCGTCCGGGAACCCGCCGACGAACAGCTCGAGGTCACACAGGTCGACTCCGGTGAGATCCACGTGGCCCTTCCCTCCTTCCCGTTCGGGACAACCCGTCGGTCATCCTGCCCGGTCGTTGCTCGCCGGTCGTTGCTGGCCGGTCGATCGCCTCCGGTGGATCCTGGCCGGTCCGGCTCTTCCGGTCAGGGGTGGGTCATCGACTCCGGTCGCACGGCTTGATCGAACTGCTCACCGGTCAGGTACCCGAGGGCGAGTGCCGACTCCCGCAGGGTACTCCCCTCCTTGTGCGCTTTCTTGGCTACCTCGGCCGCCTTGTCGTAACCGATCAACGGATTGAGGGCGGTCACCAACATCAGCGAATTCTCGAGGTGCTGGCGGATCCGGGCCTCGTTGGGCACGAGACCCTCCACGCAGAAGCGGGTGAATGCCGCGGAAGCGTCGGTCAGCAGCTGCACCGAGTGCAGCACGTTGTGGATGATCACCGGCTTGCACACGTTCAGCTCCAGATTGCCCCGTCCCCCGGCCATGGCCGCGGCCGCGTCGTTGCCGTAGACCTGGATGCACACCATGATCATCGCCTCGCTCTGGGTCGGATTCACCTTGCCCGGCATGATCGAGGAACCCGGCTCGTTCTCCGGGAGATCGAGTTCGCCCAGGCCACTGCGAGGTCCTGAGCCCAGCCAGCGGAGATCGTCGGCGATCTTGATCAGGGATGCCGCCAGTGTGCGCAGGGCACCGCTGGTCATCACCAGGGCGTCGTGGGCAGCCAGGGCGGCGAACTTGTTGGGGGCAGTCACGAAGGGGAGCCCGGTCAGTTCGGCGATCGCCGAGGCCACCCGGGTGCCGAACTCAGGGTGGGTGTTGAGGCCGGTTCCGACCGCAGTTCCCCCCGCAGCCAGCTCATAGAGGTCGTCGAGCGTGAACTCGACCCGGCGCAGGTCGGCGTCGAGTTGAGCGACGTACCCGGAGAACTCTTGACCGAGCGTCAGGGGAACCGCGTCCATGAGGTGGGTCCGGCCGATCTTGGTGATACCGGAATAGTCCACCGCCTTGGCCTGCAACGCATCACGGAGATGCCAAATCGTCGGCATCAGCCGGTGGGTGATCTCCTCCACCGCGGCGATGTGCATGGCCGTCGGAAAAGTGTCGTTGGAGGACTGCGACATGTTGACGTCGTCGTTCGGGTGGACGGGGTCCTTCGAGCCCAAGGCCCCTCCGGCCATCTCGATGGCCCGGTTGGAGATGACTTCGTTGGCATTCATATTGCTCTGCGTGCCACTTCCCGTCTGCCAGACGCTCAGAGGGAAGTGGTCGTTGAGCCTGCCTTCGGAGACCTCTCGGGCAGCAGCGACGATCAGCGCTGACTTTTCGGGCGACATCTTGCCGAGGTCGGCGTTCACCTGGGCCGAGGCTTCCTTCAGGATGCCGATGGCGCGGATGAGCGGCTTGGGCATCCGGTCG
>JADGOF010000032.1 GCA_017883105.1 Acidimicrobiales bacterium | reverse complement strand
GGCTCGGCCTCGAGGGCCTGGGCCATGCGCCCGCCCCAAAAGGTGTCGAGGCCGGTGATCAGGACGCGTCTCCCCATCGGATCAGCCGAACCAGATGCTGCGGCGCTCGCGCAACATGTCATGCAGGGAGTCCTGCAGCTTGCCCCGGATGGACTCGGCCTCATCCATGACCCGGCTCCTCGAGTAGCGCTCCAGGCTGGGCTCCACGTCGAAGGTGATGGGATCGAGGACCCGCAGCTTGATCTTCACCGGAAAGTAGGTGACGTACCCGATCGGCCCCATCAGCAGGGAGTTGGCGGTGACCGGAAAGTAGGGAAGTTTGAGGGCCTTGGCCACCCCACCGATCCGGAAGAGGATGGGCATCGACTCCTCGGCCCCGACCACGGCGATGGGGATGATCGGCACGCCGGCCTTCATGGCGATCTCCACGAAGCCACCGCGCCCGAACCGGCGGAGGCGGTAGCGGTCCGAGTACGTCTTGGACGTGGCCTTCGTGCCCTCTGGGAACACCAGGGCCAGCTGCTGCTGGTCGTGCAGCAGGCGGTAGGCGTTGTCGGGGTGGGCGGGTACGCCGCCGGTCCGAGACCACATGGTGCCCACGACGGGGATGGTTCTGAAGAAGTAGTCGGCCAGTCCGTAGACGGGTCGGCCGAGCTCCTCTTCGATACCGTGCATGATGGCCGGGGCGTCAGAGGGGATGGCACCGGCATGGTTGGCGATCAGGAGCGCTCCGCCGTGGGTCGGGATCTTCTCCAGTCCTTCCCACTCCACCCGAAACCAGTACTTGTACATCGGGCCGTAGAGGCGCCGCACGATCGAGCGCATGTGCTCCGATCGGCCCCACTCGTCGACATCGGAGCGCCGGGGGTCCTGCGGGTGGTCACCCCGACCACGAGGGGGCGCAACCGGCAGCATGGCGACCGACGCCCCCGGGCTGTCGTCCTGATCGTGGACGTCGTGGTCGAGCACCGGGTCGGAGGGGGCGGGTGCCGTGTGATCGGCGTGGGCGTCGATCACCTCGTGGTCGACGGTACGGCCGGCCCGAGGTGAGGTCTGGGGGCTATCCGACGGATCCGAGCTCACATCGTGCATGGTACTGCTGCTCGACGCTGTGACTCTCTGGTCGAAAGCCGAGGTCGCGAGCGGGAGCCCGGGAGGGCGAAGGCTCGGGTGGCCCCGACGGGACCCGGGGGCGGCCGTGAGGCGTGGGGTAGGGTCGCGGGATCGCCGAATCACCACAGGAACCGGTCGGAACCTGCGGTGGTGCCGAGGTCAGCGTGCGTCGACGGTATTGGGACACCCAGAGATGATGGATGCCTTCGACAGTCCGCTCACCCCGATGGCCACACTCCGCTGGAACATGGTCCGGTCGATCCTGGTCGATCTCCGTCCGGCCTCGGTGATGGAGATCGGCTGTGGGCAGGGATCGTTCGGGGCCCGCATCGCGTCGTTCAGCACATACGTGGGCGTCGAGCTCGATCCGAGGTCCTACTCGGTCGCCAAGCCCCGGATCGAGGCCCATGGTGGCCGGGCGATCAATGGGACGTGGGATGCCGTGGGAGGGGAGAGCCTGTCCGACGTGGTCTGTGCGTTCGAGGTGCTCGAGCACCTGCTCGACGACGTGGGCGCGCTCACCCAGTGGCGCTCCCTGGTCAGGCCGGGAGGATCGCTGGTCTTGTCGGTTCCCGCCTGGCCCGACCGGTACGGACCGATGGACCGACTGGTGGGCCACTACCGACGCTACGCACCGCCCACCTTGTCGACGGCGTTGGTATCGGCCGGGTTTGAGGCGGCACACACCGTCCTGTACGGATGGCCCCTCGGCTTCGTACTCGAAGCCACCCGAAACCGGATCGCCAAACACCGAGGCGATCCCCCGGACGAGTCCACGACGGCGGAGACCTCGATGGCCGAGCGGTCGGCGGGCAGTGGGCGGCTGTTCCAACCCCGGGCCCTGGCCGGCGCGGCTGTAGCGGTCGGCGTGGCCCCGTTCTCGATGGCCCAGCGCCTCCGGAAGGACCAAGGTACCGGCCTCATCGCCACGGCCCGTCGGCCACTGGTGGACTGACGCCGTTCGCCGCGCCGAGAACGAGTGATGGAGCCGACCGAGGGTGCCGTGTCCGTCCATCGCCGCAACCGAGCACTCGACGTCCCTGGGTCAGCCCGATCCCCCCGGAACCGAAGGAGCCTGCAGCCGGCCCGCCAGGGGACCAAGCGAACGCAGCGCGTCGACGGTCATGGCCCGCCGGGACACCTCCAACGGTTCGAGATCCGCCTGCAGGGCCGAGTAGAGCGTGGCCACATCCTGAGGCTCGACCAAGGGGAGCAGCACGACGACCGATGTCCTGTGGGCCACGACGGCAGCCCGCATCCCATCGAGGGTGGTGACCAGTAGCTCCTTGACCCGTTCGACCATCGCTCCCGTGCTCGCCCGACCGGCCCGGTCCCGCACGGCGATAGCAGGGACCGGTGGTGTGGCCAGCATCCCGAGCCGCGACCGGTAGACGTCGGCGAGCATGGAGACCGAATCGTGCAGTGGGTGGATGGTGCTGCCGGGTACGTGCCTCCAGTGGACGGGGACCTCGGTGATGTCGAGGCCGAGGCGCCTGGCCCGGGCCAGGATCTCTACGTCGAAGGCGAAGCGGTCGATCCGCACCAGGTGGAAGAGCAGGCGGACGACCGGGGTGCGGAAGGCCTTGAAGCCGCACTGGGTGTCGTGGAGGTGGAGCCCGGTGCCGGTGGTGACCAGTCGGTTGAAGAGCCTGCCCATGAGAGATCGCAGGGCGTAGGTGGTGTCCACCATCGAGTCGGTCAGGGCCCGGGACCCGATGGCCAGATCATTGGTGTCCAGGCCGTCCACCAGCAGGGGGACGGCCTGGGGGTCGATGGCCATGTCGGCGTCCATGAAGGCGGTGTACTCCCCGGCGGCCAGCGTTACCCCGGTGCGGACGGCTGCGCCCTTCCCCCGGTTCGACGGAAGGGTGACCACCCGGTGATGGGGGATCGGGGCCAGGAGCTTGCGGGCCACAGAAGCCGTCTTGTCGGTGCTGCCGTCATCGATGACCAGCAGTTCGGTTCGGGCGAGGTCCACCGCCCCGTCGTCCACCGCAGCCTCGAAGCGTCGCATGCCATCGGCCAGCCGGGGGGCCTCGTTGAAGGCGGGAACGATGATGGAGAGCTGCAGGGCCATGATTCTGGAGAACTGACTGTAGGTTCTGGCGCCGGTCATCAGGCGTCGGGTCGTGGCCGGCAGAACGAACGGACGATCGAACGAGAGTCGGGGTCCCGGTCTACGGACGGGCCGCGCCGACCAGTCCGAACTGCCAGAGCGCGTTAAAGGTGACCACGGTTCCGGTGTGGGCGGCCTGGATGATGGTGCTGGAGCCGTACAGCGTGGCCTGTCCGTCGAGGGTGGGCCCGACATACATGACGACGTGGTCGATGCCTGTGCCGTCGAGGTCGTAGAAGAGGAGGTCACCGGGCTCGAGGTCCGAGAGGCTGACGTGCTTTGACTCCGCGTACTGGTCGGCGGCCGAGTGCAGCAGGGAGACGCCGGCTCGCGCCCAGGCCAGCATGGTCAGACCGGAGCAGTCCACCCCGGCGGAGCTGGCCCCGCCCCAGAGGTAGGGCACCCCCAGGTACTTCATGGCCCCGTGGACGGCGGCCAGTCCGGCGGCCTGGGGACTGTGGCCGGCGGTGATAGACCCGCCACCGGAGGAGCTCCCACCGGTGGACGATCCCGCGGCCTGATTGGCCGCGGTGGTGGCACTGGCGGCGGCTGCGCTCCCCCCACTGACGGTGCTCGCCACCTGGGCCGCCTGCGACGCCTGGGCCGCGGCGGCATGCTTGGCGGCGGGAGTGGTGGCGGAGGCCGCGGTCAGGGCCGCAGCCGCGGCCTGGGCGGCAGCCTGTTGCGCGATCTGCTGGGCCAAGGCCCCTTTGACCTGGGCGAGGGTCGCCTCGGACAGGGCGCTGGCCGCCGATGCGGCCTGTCGGGTCTGGTTCTCGGCGTCCAGTTGCGCGTTCTCGGCCTTCTGCTCGGCCAGCAGCTTGGACTGGGTGGCGGTGAGTTGGTGCTGACCGGCCTTCACCTTGGCCACTTCGGCGGCCACGTTGCCGGCGCCCAGCTTTTCGTAGAGGTACTGGGTCTGCGACGCGCTGGACGGAGGGGCGAAGATCTGGGCCACGGCCTCAGCCGAGGTGGCACTGATGTAGGACTGGATGGCGGCGTCCCGAAGGTGGGACCGGTCGGTGACCAGCTTGGCTCTGGCCGCATTGATGGAGGCGGCGGTGGCCTGCAGCGCACCTCTGGTGGCCGTGAGGTTGACCACGGCCTGGTTGTACTGCTCATCGGCCTGGTCGAGCGTCTTCTGCTGCTGAGAGATCTGGGCCCCGATGGCGGCCACCTGGGCCTCGGTGGCATCGATCTGAGACTGCGACGCACTGCCAGGGGCGGTGGTCGACGTCGACCCGTGCGAACCGGACGGTCCCGTGGTGGTCGATGACTTGGCTGATCCAGTTGCAGTTGCCCCGGCGGTTCCGGTCCCGAGGGTCAGGGACAAGGCACCCATCGAGCAGGCCACGGCCACGCTGACCACGGCGTGGCGGGTGCGGACGGCACAAGGCGTGCGCCGGCGCGACGGATGGCCGTGGGTGACCTGCCCAATTCTCACGTTGGCCACCCTGTCATGTTCCTGCTGTTCATCCCAAGTCGAGAGTGGCCGGTGTCGGTCGATGCGATGTCTCGGTGCCATGGAAGCACATCGATGGCGAACTTTTCGGTCGGGGTTTCGGTTCTCATGGGCCTTGGGTCGGTCGACTGGTCGGGGAGAGGGTCGAGATGTGTAAGTTGCCTCCTGTATCGGCAGCTTCGCCGCCGAACTGGAGGCTGCAATTGTGGACGGAGTCGTTGAGGTCCAGAGCGGGCGGATCCGGGGAGTCGAACGACACGGGGTGTGGTCGTTCTCGGGTATTCCCTATGCCGCCTCTCCGGCCGGCCACCGCCGTTGGCGTCCGCCGGCCCCGCCCACGCCGTGGACGGGGATCAGGGAGTGCGATCGGTTCGCTCCGGTCGCCCCGCAGACCCCGGGTCTGGTCGAGCTCTCCCTCGGGGGCGAGCCCGACCAGCAGGCCGAGGACTGCCTCAACCTCAACGTTTGGACTCCCGGCGCGGACGGAGCGCATCGACCGGTAATGGTCTGGTTGCACGGCGGGTCCTTCGTCTCGGGTTCAGGGGCGGGAAGCCTGTACCGGGGCGGGACGCTGGCCCGCGAGGGCGACGTGGTGGTGGTCACGCTCAACTACCGGTTGGGCCTCCTCGGATTCCTGGCCCATCCGGCACTGGACGATCCGGACCAGATCTGGTTGGACGGCCGGCCATGGTCGGGATTCGGAAACTGGGGATTGGCCGACCAGATCGCCGCCCTCGTGTGGGTGCGTGACAACATCGCCGGATTCGGGGGCGACCCGGGGAATATCACGCTCTTCGGTGAATCGGCCGGGGGCATGAGCGTCTCGGCCCTGCTCGGTGTAACCGCAGCGAGGGGCCTCTTCCATCGGGCCATCGTCGAGAGCGGCCCGCCGTATGCCTACTCGGCGGACCAGGCTTCCTCCCGGGCCGAGCAGCTGGCCGCCCACCTGCACATCCCGTGCACACGGGAGTCATTGGAGCGGGTGGCCTCCGAGGATCTGGTCCGTGCCGCCACCGAGCTCGCACAGGTCAGTGCCAACAACGACGATTCCGGACTGCTTCTCATGCCGGTGGTCGACGGTGGCCTGCTGGCCCGGTTCCCCGACGAGGAGGTCGCATCGGGTTCGGCCGCCGACGTCCCGTTGTTGATAGGCACCACCCGGGACGAGTCCGCGTTCTTCGTGGTGGGGAATCCTAAGCTGAGCTCGCTGGACGAGGACGGGTTGGCCCACTGGCTCCGGCGCCTTAGCCCCGATCCGGCGGTGGTGGGCGAGCTGATCGCCAGGGTAAGGGAGGCCCGCGCCGCCCGTGGGGAGTCGGTGGCCCCTCGGGACCTGTGGACGGCGATCGCCACCGAGTACGTCTTTCGGGTCCCGACCATTCGATTCGCCGATCACCATGCCGCAGCGGCCGGCCCTGGCGTGGGGACGTACTGCTATCTGTTCACCTGGGAGTCACCGGCTTTCGGGGGAGTCCTCGGTTCGTGTCACGCGCTGGAGATCCCCTTCGTCTTCGGCACTGTCCACAACCCCGGGGTGCAGGCCTTCTCCGGTGGGGGTGACGATGCGCTCGCCCTGTCGGCGGCCATGCGTGAGGCGTGGACCACCTTCGCCCGGGACGGGGTGCCGGCGGGTGGCGGGATGTCGACGAACAGTGGCGGTGCCGCCGGTGCCGGGGGTGGGGCCTGGTCAAACTGGGACGCCGATCGGCGTCCCACCATGGTTTTCGGTCCGTGGCCCGGGCGTGACGTCGTTACGGGTGAAGTCGAGCAGCCACGGAACGAGGAGCTCGAATCGGTGGCGTCGGTGATGCTTCCCCGGGTGGTCTCAGCTTCCTGACCTCCCCTGTCGGGTGCCGGGGTCGGCCGCGGGTGTGCCCGAATCCGCGTGCGCTACGCGCTCCAACCGCCGCTGTAGCTGAAGAACTGCCCGGTCTGGAAGCGCGTCTTGCCCTCGAGGTGGACGGCGGTGAACTCGGAAAGTTCACCCATGCCGGCCAGACGCCGTGCCGGCACCTGTGCCTCGATCTTCGCCCGTCGTTCGGCATCCTTGTCGGCCCCGCTGGCCCGAAGAAACCCCGGAAAGTCCATGAAGTTGGTGCCCACCGCGTTGATGCACAGGCCGCTGCGGGCGAATTCGAGGCCGACAGCCCGCACCAGGGCGTTGGCTCCCGCCCGGGTGGACGAATAGGTGGAGACGCCGGGTTCGGGCCGGGCTCCGGTGGCACTGGTGAACACGACGATGTCGCCCGACCCCTGGGAGGCCATCGAGGGGATCAGCGCCTGCAGTCCGTAGAAGGCCATGTCGAGGTTTTCGGACTTGGTGTGCTCCCACTGCTCGGGCGTGATCTCGAGGAAGCGTCCGGTGATGATGCTCATGCCGGTGACCAATGCGACGGCGTCGATCCGCCCGAACCGGGAGATGGCCCGTTCGACGAGGAAATTGTTCCCTTCGGCGGTGCGGAGGTCGACCTCGGCGCCCTCCACCACCTCCACCTCGGCCCCTCGGCGACGGAGCTCGTCGACCAAGGCGGCCTTCGGTGCATGAAGCACCAGGTGATGGCCGTCGACCAGACGCCGGGCCAACTCCGGTCCGGCGTAGTCGCCTGTTTGGGTGAGAAGGGCCACGCGCTTGTCCATACGTGGCAACGTACAGCGATCGGTGGGAGTGCGCCGGGTGGAGACCGGCCGGGACGCTCCGGTTGGGACACCGGGGTGAGTGTCCTCGGTCACGGCCGGAGGAGGGGCACGCGCCTAAGGTTTCCTCTGGTGGGACAGGGAGACGTCCCTGGCCACGGCAGCCACACGTCATCGGGGACGTAGCCCAACCGGCAGAGGCAGGGCGCTTAAACCGCCTCCAGTGAGGGTTCGAATCCCTCCGTCCCCACAACACCTCCGTCCCCACAAGTGCGGCAGCGACGACCAAGGTGGTCACCTCCGATTGACCGCCCGCCCGGATGATCAGGCAGAGATCACCGTCAGCCGGTCGATCGGCAATCAGGCGACGTTGCGGTCCCTGACTGCCTTCGATTTGGCCCGCCCAGCGCCCTGGGCTCTCGGTGAAGTTGACTGACTGCGGATGAGATCGTCAGTGCACTCGCTGCACAGACGACCATACGATCTCCCGATCTTCAGGCGCTTGCGGTCACCCCGACCCACCTTGGCCACGGGCCCACTCCAGCCGCAGCGATGGCATACGCCCTGGCGTTGTTTGTGCAGCCTGCCGGTACCGTCCCCCTGGTTCATGTCTCTTGTCTCCCCCAGTAGGCCTTTGATCCCATAGGTGTCGTATCGACTGGCCCAGAAAAAACTGTACCGGAATCTGCCTCCATTGTAGATCCCCCGGAGACGGGGAGGAGTACGGCAACGGTCGAGTTGACGGAACCGATTCGGGTAGTGCCCGCCCGAACCGATGATCATCAGTTTGCAAGTCCTCCATATTTCGGGCTGTAAGGATACTGCCAGCCCGAGAATCGAAGGGATCTGCTGACCAATACGCATCCGGTCTGCCAGAGTGAGTCCATGTTCGTGACCAACCACGTCCTTTCCGGTGTGCTCATCGGTCAAAGGATGAGGCGACGGCCAGTCGCAGCTTTCTTGGTTGGGGCCGGATCGCACCTGTTGCTGGATGCCATGCCGCATTGGGGTTGCGACATGGGAGTCAAAGGAGCTCCAGAGCGGTTTCTGAAGATTGCCAAGCGGGACGGAGTACTCGGTCTGGCCACCATGGCTGTCGCGGCGATTGCAGTTGACCGACGAGCTCGCACGGCCACGGTGGCAGCCATGGCCGGCGCAGCCCTGCTCGACCTGGACAAGCCCTTCGGACACTTCCTTGGGGTGAATCCATTTCCCGAGGTCGTCAAGCGTCTCCACACGCGGGTGCAGAACGAGTCAAGTGATGGAATGCACAATGAGATCGTCTACGGCCTCGTCTTCGCCACCTTCGCCACCTTCGCCACCTTCGCCACCTTCGACACGGTGGCGGTGGCTGTCGGGCGTGATCGAACCCGGTGTCTTGTCGACGGGCCCAAGGTTTGAACTCCGCAGACTGATCGACGTTTCAGATGTCACGAATCTGATCTTCTGATTCAGGAACTGCTGGCCCTGGAATGCCACTGATCGCGCTGGCCCAACTACTCAGGAGGAGTCTTCACTGAGTGCTATCGGACTGTTTGCACGCAGTTAGCAATAGCGACATTCGTAGGCAACGTTGCCTGTCTACCGTGGTCCGTGAGGACACCGATCATCCGGGACAAACCTTCAACGAGTACTGGTCGTTTCCAACCATTTCAGTGATCAGGGAAATCGACATCGGACAGATTTGGCGTCCGGTTCAATCACCCCGTCTGATGGAAGTGCACGGATTGACCCTGGAGTAACTGGAAGTGCAAGGAGGTAACCGCACATCTCGCCGGTAGCCAACCTTCGTGAAACACGAAGCATGAATTTCAAAGTAGGAGAATCAGGTTGCAGTCAGTACGTCAAACATCCCTGCTGCGTAGTGCCAAGGCTGGTCGCAGACCAGCTCGTAGCGACCAGCCTTGAGGGTCACCGTGGTCCATCCGGTACTCCCCGGAGCGATGCCGTCGCCGGTACCCGCCCCGCACGAACGGGATGCCTCACCCAGGCTTTGGGACTCGTCGATCTTTCCGTCGGTGCCGGTGGGCCGTGTGCCGGGGCCGTCGGCCGGGAGGGGGAGGATCACCAGCTCGTGGACCAGGACTCCGGTGTTGGACACCGCGAAGGAGACTCGGCCGGCCGGTACGCTCGTGGGTGAGGCTACCAAGGTCGCCCGCATCGGGGCCTGGCCCATCATCATGTCGCCGGCATCAGTGACCTGAACGCCGACTGTGGTCCCGGGAAGCGCCGGTGCTGAGCAGGAGATGGCACCGTAGGCCCCGTTCACCGGAGTCGCATTCCGGTCGATCCCCAGAGCGATCACGGCCACCGTCCCGGTCACCAGGGCAACTGCTGCGATGACCGAGGCGATGACCATCCCGCGATGGTCAGGTCCAGCACTCACCCGGTCCCCTCGATCAGGGACCGCCGGCGGGTGTACTCGTCCTCGTCGATGTCCCCGCGGGCAAGGCGCTCGTTGAGGATTTGTAGGCCATCCGAGCTGGGCGGAGCCGCCGCTGGCCCGGGCGATGTGGTGGCAGAGCTTGGCGGTGCGCCCCGGTGACGCACCAGGGTCACGATGATCCACGCCAACGCCCCCCAGAACACGACCATGGCGACGATCATGAGGACCCACAGCCCCCAGTGGCCGCCGCCGTTGTCGTATCCGTAGTGCATCATGGCCGCGACCTCCCTGGTTCTGACTTCCTGCTGACAGGATCGGCTAGTTCAGGGGGAGCCGACAGAGGCGAAGGTCCCCTGGGCACCGCCCGAGCGCCCGGAAGGGGCACTGGTGACGGCGGTCAGAGCGGGGACCCGGTGCCACCGGTACACTCCCCGCCCCGTTCACCGCCCTGGCCACCTCCGGCGTAGCGGGAGACAAACGCTGCCAACCGTGGATCGTTCGGTCCGCTCAGTGCGATCTGCGCGCCCCAGGTAGATGCCACCACCGGCGACCGCAGGCCGGGATACGGGCTGAGCAACAGGTACCCCTGAGACCCGACGACATGGGTGCGGACGAACGCTTGCAGCGGGGCGACAGCGTCGGCCGGCAGATCCGGCTGGTAGGTGATCCACACCGCCCCGTGCTCGATCGAATGGACGGCGTGCTCGTTCTGGACGGGCTGGTCGTAGATCCCGCAGTTCTGCCAAACGACGCTGTGGGCACCGCCGGCCGGAGGCGTGCGGTCGTAGGTCACGGAGCCGGTCACGTGCTCGTGGTTGTTCTCGGAGAAGGTCTTGAGGCCGGAGAGGCTCGACGACTTCGGTGAGCCACTAGAGGTGAGCAGAACGGGTACGGCAACCGCAACCACCACCACGACGATGCCTGCGGCGATCCAATAGGGAAGCAACTTGCTCCGGCGGCGGGATCGGAGCGCAGCCTCTCGCTCTGCCGCGCGCTCGGCCTCCCGTCGTGAGTTGCGTGCCTGCTTTCCCACTGCACCTCCCAAATAGCGATGTTGCTCACGTTTGGCGGAGAGCACCACCAGCTTCCGAGCCCATTTGGCCTTCGGACTCTTCGGCGAACGCGATCATGCCATTAGGAAGTCTCCGAGAGGACGCGCGCGAGCGAGACAGAGGACAAAGGCCCTGGGGTGACTGGTGGATGGGTGGGGCAGGCGAATACCGCCTACAACACCCAGTCGTCAACGACTGTCAGGTCGGTGAACTCCGGAGCACCTTCGAAGATCTCCATCATGGTCGCCCTAGCGGCCTGAAGTCCCTCCTGGCGTCGGGGATCGCTCTCGCGCTCCCGAGCTTTCTCTTCGCTCTCGAAGACAACGAACGTGATCACTCGGCTCGGATCCTTCATGTCTCGGGTTGTTGTCGAGTGCACGAGACCTGAACCCGGCTGTTCAGCTGCCCGCAACTGAGCGACCACCATCGGTAGATCGCCTTCCCTGCCTGGCTTCAACCGCATGGTGATCATTTGTGCCCACATACCGACGACCTTTCTCAGATGGTGATGCGCAGACTAATCCTCCGACCATCTGTTTGCGCTTGCCCTCGCCCCTCGCCCCGTTCTCGGGTGGCGGTCCGGCCGGCGCTCGGGCGCGGGGCTTTTGGCCCGTTTCGGCGCTGGGGCCCCTCTCTCCCCCATAACGTTCATCCTCCAACCATTGGAGAGGTGTCCCTGAACAATGTTTGGTGGTCCCTTTGGAAGGTACCTCTTCCTGTCCTACTGATAGTAGTATCGAAGTATGAAGGTCAGTGTCAGCCTGCCGGAGGAGGACGTTGAGTTCCTCGATGCCTACGCCAGCTCGAAGGGTTTCGTTTCCCGTTCTGCCGTGGTCCACAAAGCTGTCCGGCTTCTGCGTGCCTCGGGACTGGGAGGTGCATATGAAGACGCCTGGCAGGAATGGGAGACGGAGGGCAACGCCGATGTTTGGGACGTCACCATCAACGACGGTCTTGCCTGATGCGCCGTGGCGAGGTTCGACTGGTCGACCTCGATCCTGCACGGGGTTCGGAGGCAGACAAGCGGCGCCCGGCAGTGATCGTCAGTAACGACGGAGCGAACAGCACCGCCGAGCGGCTCGGACGGGGAGTCCTCACCGTGGTGCCTGTGACCTCGAGGACAGAACGGGTGTATCCCTTTCAAGTCATGTTGGCCGCACGCGAGACCGGACTTCGGCTCGACTCGAAGGCTCAAGCCGAGCAGGTCCGTGCCGTCGCCGTTGAGCGCATCGGCGCACAGGTCGGATCGTTGCCGCCCGACCTTCTGTCTGCGCTCGACGAGGCCCTGCGCCTTCACTTGGCTCTGTAACTGGTGACTTTGTGAGGTACTGCCCCTGATCAATGACGGGTCGGCGTCACCGCACTCCCTGGGTGCCCGTGGCCTCTGCAAGCAGAGTTTCAGGGTTGACGACCGAGGAACCCTGCCAGTCGGCTTGCTGCCGTGGCATCAGGGCTGACAACCACGACCTCACCGAATGCTTTGCCGCCTCCGCGGTATTCGGGAGGGAGCGTGCGCTCTGCTCTTGCCACCGTCTCGCTGGCCTCTTCTTCGCTGAAGGGAATCTTCTGACCGGTCGCGACCGTTAGGGCCCGCGCGCGAATTACGTGAGCGGTTTCGGATGCACGGTGTAGTTCCAATCGCCGTGGAACTCATTGCGGGTGAGTGGCACCGCGGCCAACTC
>JADGOF010000031.1 GCA_017883105.1 Acidimicrobiales bacterium | reverse complement strand
CCCAATCGTCGCCTGTTCGAGGACCGGGTCGAACAGGAGCTGGTCCGGTCCCGCCGGGTCGGCGAGCCCGTCTGCATGTTCTTCGTCGACCTCGACCACTTCAAGACCGTCAACGACACCTTCGGTCACGCGGCCGGGGATGATCTCATCCAGCAGGTGGGCGAACGCCTGGTGGACACCGTCCGCAGCCAGGACACGGTGGCCCGAGTCGGCGGTGACGAGTTCGCCATCCTGTTGCCCGGCCTGGCCGACCAGTTGGCCATCGACCAATTGGCTCAGCGGACGCTGGAGGCGATCACTGCACCGTTCATCGTGTTCGGCGAAGAGGTGGAGGCCTCTGCTTCCATCGGGATCGCCATCGCCCCCGAGCACGGCGACTCCTACGACGATCTCCTCAACCGGGCGGACGAGGCGATGTACCGGGCCAAGGACAGGGGCCGGAATGCGTTCCAGATGTTCACCAGCGCGGCGATCGACAATCCGTCAGGACGACCTGCCGTCGACGACCGCACCCTCTATGCGGACCTCGTGCACGCCCTCGACAACCACGAGTTCTTCGTGCTGTACCAGCCCTACATCGACCTCCGCACCTCCGAGGTGGTCGGCGTAGAGGCCCTCATCCGTTGGGACCACCCCACGTTGGGCATCCTCGAGCCCCCGTCGTTCATCTCGCTGGCCGAGCGGAGCGACGTCATCGTCGCACTCGACACTTGGGTGCTCGAGGAGACCTGCCGGCAGGCCCGCATCTGGCTAGATCACGGCTTGGAGCCGTTCCGCCTCTCGGTGAACCTGGCGTCCCGGGACCTCTCCAATCCGGACTTCTTCGACAACATCGACCGGACGCTCGAAGAGGCCGGCATCGACCCGAGCTGGCTCGAACTCGAGATCACCGAACGGGTGGTGCTCGACAAGGTGGGACCGGCCCGCGACAACATCGAAAGATTGCGGCGACTCGGGGTGCGGTTCACCATCGACGACTTCGGAACCGGGAACTCGTCCCTGAGTCGCATCGGGTCGTTTCCGGTGAGCACCCTGAAGATCGACCAGTCGTTCGTCCAGGTGCTGGGCCCTGACGGCGACAACAACGCACTGGTCTCGGCAATCATCTCCATGGCCGACCGGCTGGGCCTGGCCTGCATGGCCGAAGGTGTCGAGACATCACTCCAGAGCCGGGTGCTCCTGCAGCGGGGCTGCACCACCGCACAGGGGTTCTTCTTCAGCCCGCCGTTGCCGCCCGACGACCTCGAACGAATGATGGCAAACGTCACGGCAACCGATCAACCGGCCGACGACGACTACGAGATGGACTGACCGTCCGCCACCTGTGCACGGCCGCCTCTTGCTAACTCCAGCTAGCGATTGGGTCGCCTATCCCCCATTCGCCGCACCCGGACCGATACGTTCGGATCGTCCGGTGGTCGGATGACCACCACTCGAATCATGAGGAGGAACCATGGCGATGTACGAGGGATACTGCGTGAAGTGCCGTGAGAAACGGGAGTTCGACGGGGAAGAGGTCGAGATGGCCAACGGACGTCGCTCCGCCAAGGGCAAGTGCCCGATCTGCGGCACGGGGATGAACCGGATCCTCGGCAAGAAGGCCTGACGCCGCCAGGGACGGCGCCGTCCCTCCTTAGCCGACCACCGACTTCGGTTCGGTTCGCAGCGAGAGCCCGTCGATGACGGCGCCCTCTCGTAGCCCCCACTCGCTGACCACGAGGCCCTGGAGGCCCAGCTTTTCGACCAGGGTCGACAACACCAGGGCACCGATGGGCAGAAGGGGTGCCCGCCGGACCTGCACCCCGGGCAGCGCCAGTCGGGCATCGAGGTCGAGAGTGGACAGCCGATCGGCCAACTCCCCCAGCTGCCCCGCCGGCAGCTCCACCTGGTTGACCTGCAACGACGACGCGGACGCCGGCGGAGGCCGGTGCAGTCCCATGGCCAGTCGGGCAAGGGCCCGGACGGTGCCACCGCTGGCGATCACCCGCGACCCCGCCCTCGGGTTCCGGGCCAACATGGCCCGGATCGGCTCGGCCCGGTTGAGCGCCACCTCGGCGATCGCTTCACGATCGGCAGGTGTCAACCGTTCGCCGGTGCCAAGCTCCCCGCGGAGCCGGGCCGTCCCGAGGGCCACACTGGCCACGGACTCCACCTCATCGATGGTCCCGATGCCGGCTTCAAGGCTCCCGCCCCCGAGATCCAGTCCCAGCACCGGTTCACGACCCACCCACACGCCGGCTCGCTGACCCAGGAAACACAGGCGGGCCTCCTCTTCCCCGGTCAGCAGCCGGATCGGACTTCCGAGCACCCGCTCCAGCCGGAGGAGGAGGCGGGAGCCGTTGTCGGCATCCCGGAGGGCGGCGGTGGCCATCGCCACCACCACGTCGGCACCGGACTCCTCGGCAGCGGCGTGCAGCCGCCGGACCGTGCGGACCGCAGAGGCGGCCCGGTCGGCAGGCACGCTGCCGGTGCGGGCCACCTCGGTACCAAGATGGAGGAACGACCGGCGGCGCAGCACCGGGGTCAGCCGGGCGTCCCGGGATGCGTCGACCACCATCAGATGGAACGAGCTACTCCCCAAGTCGAAGACGGCTACCCGGACGGTTGGCATCGGCGTGACGCTATCTGGTGCCGCGGGGTGCGGGGAACGTTGGTCATCAGGTCGCCTACGCTGTGCTGGGTCGGACGGGGAAACCGAGGGAACGGGTAGTAGCGCAGCTTGGCAGCGCGCCTGCTTTGGGAGCAGGAGGTCGCGGGTTCAAATCCCGCCTACCCGACCAATACGGTCCAGTGCAGAAGGCCGCACCAAGGGCGGTTCGACCCTCGAGGCCGAGACCGCAGTGGCGGTGCTCAGACGGGTCACCGTTCTCGACACCAGGGCCAGGGCCGATCGACTCCACCCAGGCCCGAACCACAACCTGTCGCCCCACTGACTGGATCTCACCCACTCGTCCTGTCTTGGCGGGAGCAGTTGCTCCGCAAAGGGGCAGACGTCCCTTTGCGGCAGCCTCTCGGTCAACCGGCCCGTCTTCGGTCGTGGCCTTCACCGGGGACCTTTGGCCCTGGCGGCGCGCAGTGCGCTTTCACATCATGAAATGGACGGGCCGACACGGTTTGAGCAGCGGATGAGGGAGCGCGTACGTGTGGACTCGCGGCCGGGGCGGGAGGCGGAAAGAATGGGCAAGCAGAGGGCTCGCAAGTCCTTGATGGTTGGCAGTGCGGGGGCGAGGCGGGCGGCCCGTTCCTTACCAACTCCAACCCCGGCACGGTGACGTTCAGCTCCCCGAACAAGGCACTCAGGAGTTTCAGCGTCCCCCTGACCTACGGGACCTTTGCTGCGCCCAGCCTCCATTCCTTCGCCGGGCAGGTGCGGATGCGGTTCTCCCGCCACTGCAAGACAGCGACTCAGGTCGTCACCAAGGATGCAGCGCGCATGCAGTCGTACTCACGGCCACATCGTGCGATACCTGCGCGCGGGATCACAGGAGCCGAACACGCCGAACTGACGAACGGACCGGACCGGGGACCTTTGGCCCTACTCCCGTTCCGCTGAAGTTCCTACGGTGATTGCAGAGCGGAAGGGCCTTGGTGATCGGGATCGGTTCGCCGGACTTTGGGCCTCGTGGCTCCCGAGCGAACGGTGACTAGGAAAGGTGGGCGGCCTGGTTGGGGGTTGTCCGACACATCGGCCGGGGCAGGGCCACAGAGAGGTGGGACCATGCAAGCATCACTACGGCCCGCGGGAATCCTTCGATCTGATCGGGCCTGGCGTTACGCCGTCGTCCTGCTCACCCTGGCGGCGTTGGCGGCCATGGCCTGGCCGTCAGCTTCAGCGTGGGCCTACGCGTCCTCGCTGCGTCGGTATCCGTACGTAAGCGAAGTGGTGGGCAACTCCGCCACGGTCAACTGGGCGACCGATCGCTCGCAGAGCGCGGGCACGGTGACGTGGGGAGTGGTGACCAACGGGCTGTGCACACCTTCGAGTCCGGTGACCGCGACCAAGGTGGCAATCGCCGTCGGCTCGATGAGCGAGTACCAGTGGACGGCGTCCCTCCTGTTCCCCGGCCCTGGCACCTACTGCTACCGAATCCAGCTCGGCGGGGCCGACCTGCTCGCCGCTGATCCGTCACCACAAGTGAAGACGGCTGCGGCGCCCGGCTCGTCGTTCTCGTTCGCTGTCCTCGGCGACTGGGGGGCCGGGACCGCCGACGAGGCGAACGTGATGAGCCGTATCGGGACCAGCCCGGCGAGCTTCGTCGTTTCCACTGGTGACAATGAACAGAATGCCGGCAGCGAGACCCAGTACGGCGACCTCACCCAGGGCAACGTATTCCCGCCGCAGTATCTACCCAAGGTCGGGAGCCGCCCGTTCTTCGCAGCAGAGGGCAACCATGGATTCACCGTCAATCTGCCGTATCTACAGAACTTCCCGGCGCCGACTGCTACCCAGACGTCGGGTGGCCGCCACAGCCAGGAGTCGTACTGCTGCATCTCGACTCAGTCCGGTGCCCAGAACTATCCGAGCTCGTGGTACGCGTTCAACTGGGGTTCCGCTCGCTTCTACGTGCTGGAGGCCGCCTGGGCCGACAATCAGGGCGGCTACCTGGCGCACTGGAATGGCCCGGTTTCGGGTTGCGGGCCCTGCGGAGCGGAGCTCCAGTGGCTCCGGGCCGACCTCGCCGCAAACGCGGGGACGCCGGTCAAGTTCGCGTTCCTCCACTATCCCCTCCACGCCGACAGTTCCAGCCAGGGTTCGGACACCTACCTTGACGGCCCAAGCGGCCTGGAGGGCCTGCTCGCCAACAACAACGTCGGGATCGCTTTCAACGGACATGCGCACCAGTACGAGCGAAACTACCCCCAGATCCCGGGCAAGCCACTCGTCAGCTATGTCACCGGCGGTGGCGGTGCCCAGCTCGGCAGCATCAGTGGTTGCAGCGCATTCGACGCCTACGCGCTCGGGTCCGGATCGTCCTGCCGGGCACCGAAGCCGGCATCCAACGCCAACGTCTTCGAGTTCCTTCTGGTCACGGTGAATGGCGGCCAGGTGACCGTCACGCCGACCGACTCGACCGGCCGGACCTTCGACGAGCAGACTTACACCTTTGCGACGGGCCCCTCGGCGCCGGACACGGTGATCGACAGTGCGCCCAGCGGATTCACGGCATCGACAAGCGCCACGGTGGCCTTCCACTCCTCTCCGGTCGGCGCCACGTTCACCTGCCGCTTCGATGGCGCGGCCGATACCGCGTGCACCAGTCCGATCTCCTACACCGGCCTCGCTGCCGGTCCGCACACCTTTGCGGTGGCCGCCTCCACCTCTTCGGGAACCGACCCCACGCCGGCGGTGGCCGGCTGGACGGTGGACACCTCGCCGCCGTCCACCCCCACCGACCTCACCGAGGCTGCCGCGTCCATCGACGAGGTCGACCTGTCGTGGACCGGGTCGAGTGACAACACGGGCGTCGCCGGGTACGACATCTCCCGGGACGGCACACCCATCGCCTCGACCTCGGGACCTGCCACCACCTACCGCGACTCGACCGTGGCGCCCTCCACGACCTACCGGTACGCCGTCGCTGCGCGGGACGGCGCCGGCAATACCTCTCCGGTGAGCACCACGTTCAGTGTCACCACGCCGGCAGGGTCAGCAGCACCCGCCCTGGTGCAGACTGCCGGCTCGTCCACCACCACGGTCACCTTCCCCACCCCGACCACACCAGGCGATCTGTTGGTGCTCTCCTCCGGCGTGTTCACCGGCACGAGCAAGCCGATCACCGCCGTCAACGACGGAAAGAACACGTGGACCAGGGTGGGCGCGTATGCGGTCTCTGGTGCCAACTCCGACGGCGAGCTGTGGTACGCGCCGAACGCCGCCTCGGTGGGCAGCGTGACAGTGACCACCGGCGCCACCACCGTCGCTCTCCGATTGCAGGAGTTCAGCGGCGTAGCGACGACCAGCCCCCTCGACAGGTCGACCGGGGCTGCGGCCAGCAGCAGGACGGCAACTTCGGGCCAGGTCACCCCCACGACCCCAGGCGATCTCGCCGTCGGGTTCATCGCCGGGCACGCCAACACGGAAGTGATCGCATCGACCACACCCGGTTACGCCATGCAGCCCCAGCAGACCACCACCAGCCCCAGCGCCACCTCGGTCGCAAGCGGTTACCAGGTCCTCGGCGCCGTCGGGGCCCAGACCTTCAGCGGCAGCTTTCCGGTCGCCATGTACTGGGCCGCCGGCCTCGCCCTTTTCAAGTCGGCTTCACCGCCAGCTCCCAACGACTTCTCCCTCGCCGCCGTGCCCGGCTCCCTCACCGTGGCAGCCGGCTCGGCCACCACCGCCACGATCAGCACCGCCGTCACCAGCGGCGGCGCTCAATCGGTGGCATTGAGTGCCACGGGGGCACCGGCGGGCACCACGGTGTCGTTCAACCCCTCTTCGATCAATTCGGGGCAGGGCGCGACGATGATCGTCACCACGTTGACCTCGACGCCGGCCGGGACCTCGCCCGTCACTGTGACCGGCACCGGAGCGTCGGCGGTGCACTCGACCCCGGTATCCCTGACCGTCACCAACGGCTCGACTCCTCTCCTCGTCCAGTCCACTGGCGCGACCGAGTCCAGCGCCGCAACCTCGCTTACCGGCACGTTCCCCTCGACCACCACCCCTGGGGGTCTGCTCGTGCTCTCGGCCAGTGAGTACACCGGTGCCACCAACCACATCACCGCCGTGACCGACTCGGCGGGCAACACCTGGGCCCTAATCGGCGCCTTTGACGTCGCAGGCCACTACTCGAATGGCGAAATGTGGTATTCGACCAACGCCGCCTCAGCGAGGACGGTGACCGTGCACATGGCATCGGCGGCGTCGATCGCGTTCGGGGTCCAGGAGTTCTCCGGCATTGCGACCACCAACCCGCTCGACGTCTCGGCCGGTTCCTCCAGCACGGGAACCGCGGCGAGTTCGGGTAGCGCTGCCCTGACCGTCCCCAACGAGCTCGCAGTCGGGTTCATCGCCGGGCACGGCAACATCCAACCGATCTCAGTGACGACGCCTGGCTACGCCGTGCAACCCCAGCAGACGACAACCGGCACCGTCACCACGGTGACCACCGGCTACCAGCTTCTCGGGGCGCCGAGCACGCAGAGCTTCTCGGGAACATTCGCCAGCGCAATGTACTGGGCGGCAGGCATCGCCTTCTTCAGGCCCGCGAGCTAGACGTTGCGGGCCAGTCCTCGTGCGCAGAGGCCTCCGAATTCGGTGCTGCCGAGTCAGTGGAGCATTCGGTGACAGGAGCTTCCCTACCCTGTGCCCATGGTGGGATACCCAGCTGCTCCGGCCTCGATCTCTCCTCTCGAAGCTACGGGGAGGTCGGCGGGGACAGGACCTGTAGACGGTGCGGAGATGCCAGGGGTCACGGGTCCACATCCCACGTTTCCGACAGAGCGGACAACGCCAACAGGGTCAGGCACTCATCTGCAGTCCGAAGGCGGCGATCAGATCGGCTGCCGGCACCGGCCTCGAGAACAGGAATCCCTGGGCATAGTCGCACTCGAGCGACCGCAACACCTCCAGCTGCTGGGTGGTCTCCACCCCTTCGGCCACCACCTTGAGCCCGAGGGCGTGGGCCAGTTTGATCACCGCGGAGACGATCTTCTCCCCCTCCGAGCTCACGCCGAGCTCTTCGACGAAGGACCGGTCCACCTTCAAGACGTCCAACGGGAAGCGCTGCAGGTAGCTGAGCGACGAGTAGCCGGTGCCGAAGTCATCGATGGCCAGCAGCACCCCGATCTCCTTCAGGGCCCGCAGGACCTGGAGAGCCGATCCCGCGTCCTTCATCAGGGCGCTCTCGGTGATCTCGAGGGTCAGGTGCTCAGGCGGCAGGCCGGTGCGGGAGAGGATCTCCTCGACGGTCCGGACGATCTGTGGGTTGTCGATCTGGCGGGCGGACAGATTGACCTCGACCGAGCCCTGCGGCCCGGTCGGGCCCTGGTGGTGCCAGTCGCGCAGTTGGTGACAGGCCTCTTCGAGCACCCACGCCCCGATGGGGATGATCAGGCCGCTCTCCTCCGCCACCGGGATGAACCGGTAGGGCGAGACCAGTCCCTGGTCGGGGTGTTGCCACCGGATGAGGGCCTCCACCCCCACCGTGGTGATGCCGTCGATCTCCACCACCGGTTGATAGTGGAGCATCAGCTCGCTGCGTTCGAGGGCCCGGTGCAGCGAGTGTTCGGTGGCCATTCGGTCGAGCAGCTCGAGACGCATGGCCTCGCCGAAGGTCTCCACACTGGAACCACCCCGGCGCTTGGCCTGGTACATGGCCGCCTCGGCGTTGGAGAGCAGGGACCCGGCGGCGTCGACGCCGAAGGTGTTGAGAGCCACGCCGAACGAGGCGTCGAGAAAGACCTCACTCCCCTCCACGTCGAACGGCTCGGTCATAGCGGCCCGCATCCGTTCGATGAAGTCCGCCGCCTTCTGCTGGGCGGTACCGGACGCCGTCTGGAACAGGGCAAGGAACTCATCGCCCCCGAAACGCGCGACGAGTTCGGCATCGCCGGCGACGCGCCGCAGCCGATCGGCCACCGACACGAGGATGCGGTCACCCGCGTCGTGACCCATGGTGTTGTTGATGGCCTTGAACCGGTCGAGATCGAGCAACACCACGGCCACCGAACCGGCCACCCCCTGGGTTCTGGCCACCACGCAGGACAGCTGGCAGCCGAACAGCTCTCTGTTGGGGAGCCCGGTCAACGGGTCATACCGGTAGGCATCCGAAAGGCCCTCGATCGGGTCTACGGCATTGTCGAGGCCGTAGAGAAACGTGCCGATGCCGCGATCGGAGCCGTCACCGGTGATAAAGAGCAGACCCTCGGCGGCCACCCGGTGGCCGGCCCGGTGCGCCAGTTCGAACCTGAGGCGTCCCTCCCTACCGCTGTGGCGTAACGGAGAATCCCCCAGTCCGGGCGGCACCAGGGTCTCGACAATGGGATGTCCGACCACTTCGTCCCGTCGCCATCCGAACAGCTCCTCGGCTCGGGGGTTCCACTCGGTGACCACGCCGGCATCACTAACTTCAAGGAATGCGTCGGGACACACCATCACCATCTGCAGGAACCGCTCGGCCGTGGCGCAGGGTTCCGGCGACGAACCCGGGTCCGTCCGCTCAACGACCATGATCACTCCGCGAACGCACACTCGATGGTGCGGAGCTGATCTCTCGTCGACACCGCAATGAATTCACCGCGGGTCGAGACACGTCACTCCGAGATACCAACGCCCGAGATGATCCACCATGATTCCTCGTTCCACCCGGTTTCCGTGGCACACGGCTCATCGTGAGGGCGTGTTGTTTGAGTGTCATGGTAGGCACTCGATTGCCGCAGTTCAAGGATTTGACCGGCACGCCTCGCTGGATGCGCCGTGTACCGTGCCTGTCGTGGTCGTCGTCACCGGAAAGCTGCAGAAGGAGGCGTGGGAGAAGAAGGTGCTGCCACCGGTCGAGCAGGTCCGACCGGGCCTGTGGTCGATCCCCGTTCCCATTCCCGACAACCCGTTGCGGTACGTACTCGTCTACGCCCTGGAGCTCGACGGCGGTGGTGTGGCCTTGGTCGATGCCGGATGGGACACCGACGAGGCATGGAAGGCGCTGAGCGACGGACTGGCCGCCGCGGGCGGGACCATGGGCGACGTCCGTGCGGTAATGGTCACCCACATCCATCCCGACCACTACGGATTGGCCGGCCGGGTCCGTGAGGCATCCGGGGCATGGATCGGGCTCCACCCGGCGGACGCGGTGATGCTCGAGTCCCGTTACGGCAATACCGACGAGCTGCTCGCCAACATGTTCCACTTCCTGGCCGACTCCGGCGTGCCCGAGGACAAACTGCCCGACCTGGCCTTTGCCTCCATGGTCATGAAGTCGATGGTGACCATGGCCGAACCGGACGTCCTCTTCGAGGACGGCAAGCAGATCGAGCTTCCCGGGTGGTCGCTGCGCACCATCTGGACGCCGGGACACTCCCCCGGCCATGTCTGTTTCTGCAGCGACCGGGACAAGCTGCTCATCTCGGGCGACCACGTCCTCCCCCGGATCACGCCGAACATCTCGGTGCACACCCAGCAGTTCCCCAACCCGCTGGGAGACTTCCTCGAGTCCCTGCTGAAGGTGCAGAACCTGGGGACCGAAGAGGTGCTGCCCGCCCATGAGTATCGCTTCGCCGATCTCCAGGGACGGCTCGAGGAGATCATCGCCCACCATGCCGACCGGCTCGAGGAGATCGAAAAGGTGCTCACCGAGCACCCCGGCTCGACCGCCTGGGACATCACCTTGAAGCTGCACTGGTCACGACCGTGGGATGAGATCGAGCCGTTCATGCAACGACAGGCCAACGGCGAGACCCTGGCACACTGCGTGTTGCTGGAATTGCATGATCGGATCCACCGGGAGGGCAGCGAACCGGCACTATTCTTCATGACGGGCCGCTAATACGGATTGCGGTAATCCGGTGAAGGGCGTCAGCCCGGTCGCCGGCTCTGTGCTCCGCCGCCATCAGCCCGACCCGACGGCATCGTCCGGTATGACGCCGCAGATAAGGAAACCGTGGAACGCCAGGCCCAACGGACACGTCGCATCCGCCGCCAACGCAGGCGGGCGGCCACCATCACCACTCTGGTGATCCTCCTCGTCGCCGGCATCTCGTTTGCATCCTGCTCAGGTGGCACCTCCACCACATCCACGACGCAAGCCCATGTCGTCGGCGGCGCCACCGCGACCACCGTCCCGCCGGTCGGAAAGGCGGGCAGATCCAGCGGACCCGCCTCCATCGAAGCCGGCATCGAGCCATGGCAACTGGCGACGCCGTTGTCCCGCGAGTCCGTGGTCGCCAACGGAGACGGGCTCACCGTGCTCGGTGGCCTGGCTCCCTCGGGAACGTCGGTCTCCACCGTCTCCATCGTGTTGCCTTCCAACGGTGCCAACACCGTGGCTGGCGCATTGGCCAACCCGGTGCACGATGCCGCCGCGGCCACAGTGAACCACCGGACCTTCGTCTTCGGAGGAGGTTCGCCCGACACGGTCCCGGCGGTCCAGTCCATTGCTTCGCCGTCCATCCCACCCCAACCCGGGGGCATCGGCGCGGTGGTCGGCCAACTCCCCCAGCCTCGTTCCGATTCCGCCACCACGACCGTGACTCCTCGCGGCGGGCATGGTGCCGCCACCACCTACATCGTGGGTGGCTATGACGGCACCACCTATCTGCCGGGCGTGCTGTCCACCACTGATGGGACCCACTTCGCCGAAGTGGCCCGTCTCAGCGTGCCCGTGCGCTATCCGGCCGTAGTGGCTGACGCCGGTGTCATCTTCGCCTTCGGCGGGCAGACCGAATCCCCGGGGGCGACCACGACCGCCACCGATGACATCCAGATGATCGACCCGGCAACCCGCAAGGCCTCAGTCATCGGCCATCTGCCCCAAGCGATGTACGGAGCGGCGGCCTTTCTGATCGACGGGACCATCTACGTGGCGGGTGGACAGGTCCCCGGGGGCGACACACTGACGCAGATCGATGCGTTCGTCCCCGCCACCCACAAGGTCCTTGCCGCCGGACTGCTGCCCCAGGCCGATGCGTTTGGCGGCTATGCCACCGTGGGATCGGGTAGTGGGGCCGTCGGCTACCTGGTGGGCGGCGAGGTGGCCGCCCAGTCGGGCAACGATGAAGCCGGGATGGCATCAGGCACGCTGCAATCGGTCATCTCACTCCGTCCGAGCCGGTACGGAGGCCCGGCCGGCAGCCCGGGGGCGGGCGCACCCTACGTAGGTACCCTGCTCATCGCCGACCGTGGCAACGACCGCCTGGTGGCCATCGATTCCGCTCGGGCCATCACCTGGCAGTATCCGTCGCCCACCATGCCGGCCCCCCCCGGCGGCTTCTACTTCCCCGACGATTCGTTCTTCATCAGAGGGGGCACGGGGATCATCTCCAACCAGGAGGACAACCACACCATCGTGGAGATCGGCTACCCGTCGGGCAAGGTCCTGTGGCAGTACGGCCATCCCGGATCTCCCGGGGCGGCCGCCGGCTACCTGAACCAACCGGACGACGCGTACCTGCTGAAGTCGGGCACGATCACCGTGGCCGATGCTTCCAACAACCGCATCCTGTTCATCTCTCCACAAGGACAGCCCATCAGCCAGATCGGCAACGGGGCCGACGCCCACAATCCCCCCACCTCCATCGCCTACCCCAACGGCGACACGCCGCTCGCCAACGGCGACCTCCTCGTGTCGGAGATCAACGGCTCGTGGATCGACGAGTACACCCAGGCCGGCCGACTCGTATGGACCGTGCAGATGCCCACTGTCAACTACCCGTCGGACCCCCAGCAGCTCGGTCCCGATCTCTACCTCATGACCGACTACAACCCTCCGGGCGAAGGTCGGGTGCTCGAGTTCAACCGCCA
>JADGOF010000030.1 GCA_017883105.1 Acidimicrobiales bacterium | reverse complement strand
ACGAGGATCCTCGCCCCTATGTGTGGCACAAGACCGCCGATGAGATCCTTGCCTCCCTCGGTGGATATCTTGAGCGAGTTGTTGACTCAGGACACTAGGAGTCCCGGGAGGTGGCCATCCCGGCCATGTCGGCCAGGGTGCACACGGTGCGCCAGTTGCGTGTGGTGGCCGTAGCACCCAGCTTCCGTTCGAGAAAGGTGTTGTTCAAAGTGCTTCTGCCATACCCCCCGGGACAGTGCAGGAAGACGTCCAGTCCGACCACTCGGGCCTGGTCGTCCCCGAAGGTCCCGGCCCAGGCCGGCCAGCGCAGCCACCCGACCAGCGTCTGGCGGGTCGGCCAAGAAGGTGACGTGGAGCTTCTTCGGGTCCTCTTCCAGGTCGACCAGCGGGTTCGTGTCAACCGCGCGCTGCAGGTCCGAATTTGAGCGCACGATGACCGGTACCGCCACGTCGAGTTGGGCAGCCAGCCCCCCGGCGATCACCCGGGCGACGTCACCGGCCGTGCCGGACCCGGTGAAGACCAGGTTGCCGCTCTGGACATAGGTGGCCACGCCCCCGAAGCCGAGCGACGCCACCAGATCCCGGAGGTCGGCCATGGCCAGGCGATTGCGCCCCCCCCACATTGATACTGCGCAGCATGGCGACGTAAGTGTCCATGGGCGACGGTGACACCCGGTGCTGTGACCGGGGGCTTACTCCACCGTCCACGACGAGCCGGACCGCAACAGCGCATCCAGGTCGCCCGGCCCCCGCCGGGCGGTCGCCTGCTCGATCTGGCGGGTCATCTCCTCGCCGTACTCGGGCCGGTCGATGTCGCGGAACACGCCGATGGGCGTCGGCTCGTGCGGACCCCGGGCCAGCCGGCTCAGCTGGAAGGCCAGGCCCGGGCTTTCGCGGTGGGCGTCGTGCACGAGAATGGCATCCTCGCCGACGTCGTCCACCTCGACTACCTCGACCGAGCCGTCGGGGCGCTGGACGACGCCGTGCTGGCCCTCCGAACCGAACCGGATGGGCTCGCCGTGGACCAGGGGGATGAGCATGTCCGCCCGATGCTCCTTGCCCGTGATGTCCTCGAAGGCACCGTCGTTGAAGACGTTGCAGTTCTGGTAGATCTCCACGAACGAGGCACCCTTGTGGTCGTGGGCCCGCCGGAACGTCTCCATCATGTGCTTGCGGTCCATGTCGTGGGTGCGGGCCACGAATCGGGCCTCGGCCCCAAGGGCCAGGCTGAGCGGGTTGAAGGGCTGCTCCAGCGAGCCGAACGGGGTCGACTTGGTGACCTTGGCCACCTCGGAGGTCGGCGAGTACTGGCCCTTGGTCAGCCCGTAGATCTGGTTGTTGAAGAGGAGGATGGTGATGTTCACGTTGCGCCGCAGTGCGTGGATGAGGTGGTTGCCCCCGATGGAGAGGGCGTCGCCGTCCCCGGTCACCACCCATACGTCGAGATCCGGCCGGGTGGCGGCCAGCCCGGTGGCGATGGCCGGGGCCCGCCCGTGGATCGAGTGCATGCCGTAGGTGTTCATGTAGTAAGGGAACCGGGCCGCGCACCCGATCCCCGACAGGAACACGGTGCGCTCCCGCGGCACCCCGAGGTCGGGCATGAGTGACTGGACGGCGGCGAGGATGGAGTAGTCACCGCAGCCCGGGCACCACCGCACCTCCTGGTCGGAGGACCAGTCCTTGCGAGTGGTGAGGGGCACCGGCACGGCGGACAGCGCGGGGTTGGCCAGGTCGGTCATCAGTCGGACACCTTTCCATTGCCGTTCGTATCCCCGTCCGGAGCGGCCGCGCCTTCGATCTGTTGGAGGATGGCCGCCTCCATGGCCGCGGCCTGGAAGGGGATGCCGGCGACCTGGGTGAACGAGACGGCGTCGACCAGGTACTCGGCCCGCAGCAGCCGACTGAGCTGGCCCAGGTTGACCTCGGGCACCAGCACCTTCGGGTAGCGGCGGAGCACGTCGCCGAGGTCGGCCGGAAACGGGTTGAGGTGGACCAGATGGGCCTGGGCCACCTTGTGGCCCCGGGCCCGGACACGCTGGACGCCGGCGGCGATGGCGCCGTAGGTGGAGCCCCAGCCGACCACCACCACCTCGGCCCCGTCCTCGTCGTCGACGTCGGTCGGGGGGATGTCGGCGGCAATGCCGGCGATCTTCGCGGCCCGCAGCCGGGTCATCTGCTCGTGGTTGGCACCGTCGTAGGAGACGTTACCGGAACCGTCGGCCTTCTCCAGCCCACCGATCCGGTGCTCCAGACCGGCCAGGCCGGGCGGGGCCCAGGGTCGGGCCAGCGTCTCCTCGTCGCGGGCATACGGCCAGAAGACCTCGGTGCCGTCGGCCTCGGTGTGGTTGGCCTCGGTGGCGAAGCCCGGATCGATCTCTGGCAGATCGGCCATGTCGGGAAGCCGCCACGGCTCGGTTCCGTTGGCCAGGTACCCGTCAGAGAGCAGGATGACCGGGGTCCGGTACTTGACGGCCAGGCGCACCGCCTCGACGGTCGCCTCAAAGCAGTGGGACGGCGTCTTGGCCGCCACGATCGGCAGCGGGGACTCACCGTGCCGACCGTACATGGCATGGAGCAGGTCGGCCTGTTCGGTCTTGGTCGGGAGCCCGGTAGACGGGCCACCCCGCTGGACGTCGATGATCAACAACGGGAGCTCCAAGCTGATGGCCAGGCCCATCATCTCCGACTTGAGGTCGACGCCCGGTCCCGAGGTGGTGGTCACACCCAGCGCCCCACCGAAGGCCGCCCCGAGGGCGGCGCCGATGCCGGAGATCTCGTCCTCGGCCTGAAAGGTGCGCACGCCGAACTGCTTGTGCTTGGACAGCTCGTGGAGGATGTCCGAGGCCGGGGTGATCGGATAGGTGCCCAGAAACAGGGGCAACCCGCTGCAGGTGGCCGCGGCGATCAGGCCCCACGCGGTGGCGGTGTTGCCGGTGATGTTGACGTACTCCCCGGGGGCCAGCACCGCCGGCTTCACCTCGTAGGAGGACTCGAACAGTTCCGCTGTCTCCCCGAAGTGGTAGCCGGCCTTGAAGGCGCGCTGGTTGGCCTCCAACACCAGGGTCTTGCCGGCGTACTTCTCCTCGATCCACGCCAGGGTGCCCTCGATCGGGCGGGTGTAGAGCCAACTGATCAGGCCCAGGGCGAAGAAGTTCTTCGAACGCTCGGCATCCCGGGGCTTCACCCCTGCCTCCTTCGACACCTCGGTGGTAATCGAGGTCATGGGGACCTCGTACACGGTGTACGCGGCGAGCGAACCGTCTGCCAGAGGGTCGGCCTCGTACCCAGCCTTGGCCAGGCTGCGCTCGTCGAAGGCGTCGACGTTGGCGATGATGGTCGCCCCCTTGGGCAGCGTGGCGACGTTGGCCTTCAGCGCGGCGGGGTTCATGGCCACCAGCACGTTCGGGGAGTCGCCAGGCGTCGAAATGGTGTGGTCGGAGATGTGGACCTGGAACGCCGACACCCCGGCCAAAGTCCCGGCCGGGGCCCGGATCTCCGCGGGGAAGTCGGGGAAGGTGGCCAGGTCGTTGCCCAGCAGGGCCGACGAAGTGGTGAACCGGTCACCGGCCAACTGCATGCCGTCTCCGGAGTCCCCGGCGAACCGGATGACCACGCGGTCAAGTAGGTGGTGGGATTTCGGTTCGGTGGTGGTGTCGGGCACCATGCTCCTCTTCGTGCTGCTGTACCGCGCTCAGGCGCCGAATCTGCTTGCCGGCGTTCGCCTGGATGAACGCCAGGATCTACATATATTGTGCCACGGCTTGAGTCTACTACCGGGCTCCTGCACCGTAGCCAAGTGGGCGCGCCCCAGGTGGGGATGCCCGGGGCACCGGCGATCCCGGTGGCAGGGACGGTCAGGCGATGGTGACCGACGGGTCGAGATAGACGTCCTGGATGGCGTGGATCAGGGTTGCACCCTCATCGGTGGGCCGCTGGAACGCCTTCCGGCCGACGATCAGGCCTGCGCCTCCGGCCCGCTTGTTGATCACCGCGGTGCGCACCGCCTGGGCCAGGTCGTTCTCACCCTTCGACTCGCCGCCCGAGTTGATCAGGGGGATCCTCCCGGCGTAGCAGTTGACGACCTGCCAGCGGGTGAGGTCGATCGGGTGGTCGGAGGTGAGCCGGCTGTAGACCAGCGGGTCGGTCTTGCCGAACGAGAGGGCGTTGTAGCCCCCGTTGTTCTCGGGCTGCTTCTGCTTGATGATGTCGGCCTCGATGGTGACGCCGAGATGGTTGGCCTGGCCGGTGAGATCGGCCGACACGTGGTAGTCGATGTCCCCCTGTTTGAACGCCGAGTTGCGCAGATAGCACCACAGCACCGTGAACATCCCCAGTCGATGGGCCTCGGCGAAGGCACGGGACACTTCGACGATCTGACGGTCGGCACCTTCGGAGCCGAAGTAGATGGTCGCCCCGACACCGACCGCCCCGAGGTCTGCGGCCTGCCCCACCCCCGAGAACATCACCTGGTCATAGGTGTTCGGGAAGTTGAGGAAGTCGTTGTGGTTCAGCTTTACGATGAAGGGGATCTTGTGGACGTAGCGCCGCGACACGATGCCCAACCCACCGAGGGTGGTGGCGATGGCGTTGCAGTCTGCGGCAATGGCCAGGTCGCACAGGTTGGCCGGGTCGAAGTAGGCGGGGAACTTGGCGAAGCTGGCGGCTGCCGAGTGCTCGATGCCCTGGTCGACGGGGAGGATCGAGAGATAGCCGGTGCCGGCCAGGCGCCCGGTGTTGTACAGGGTGCCGAGGTTGCGGAGCACCGTCGAGGACCGGTCGGAGTCGATGAAGATCCGGTCGATCTGGTCGGGGCCCGGGAGATTGAGGGCGTCCGCATTGTATGCGGTGGCAACGTGAGTGAGCAGCGAGTCTGCTTCGTCACCGAGGAGTTGTTCGAGATTCATGGGGGCAGAGCCTAACGGGCGTTGCGGGACCGGTTCGGCGTTCGCCGTGCCCTGGTCGGCGGCCCGAGCGATTCGAGCCGCTCCTTCACGTCATAGGCCTCCGGATCGGCTGCCTGGATGCGCAAGAACAGCTCCCTGGCCTTCGCCAGGTCCCCCGACCGCTCCTCCAGATCGCCCAGCACGTACCACTGGCGGAGGTGTCGTTCGGCGGGATTGCGCACCAGGCGTCCGGCACCGGCTTCGACCAGCAGGGCCACCGCGCCGGTGAGGTCGCCCCCGTCGGCCCGGGTGCCCGCCAGCACCAGCCGCCCCTCGCAGAGCACCTCCGGATCGGGGGAGCCTTTGCGCAGCTCGTCGAAGAGCGCTTCGACCCGCTTGGGCCGGCCCAACGCCCGGTGACAGTCCATCCGGACCGGATGCTGGTCCACCGAGCCGGTCAGCGCGGCGAACGCCTCGAGGTTGGGCAGGGCAGCCTTCCAGTAGCTCTGGTGGTACTGGCTCAGCCCCAGCAACTCGCGAGCTGAGGGCGCAGTCGGGACGGCGTCCACCACCGTCTTCAGGATGCGGGAAGCGTCCCGGTACCGCTCGCGCTCATAGGCGCCGATGCCGGCCGCCATCCGTTCGGTCATCCTCTCGCGGAGGTGGTTCCAGTCCGGTCCCGCCGCCGAGGCCAGCTCGTTGGCGATGTCCGGGGACAACTCGACCGGGGCCTGCACCGGCCGGTGGGCCGGTGGGCGCAACTTTTCGGGGCGTCCCGATCCCTTCGGATTGCGGTTGTCGGTGCGTTCGAACCGTTCGGGAACGAACTCGTCGGTACGTTTACGGGCCCGACGGCGGCCATCGGGGGTGTCCTCGTCCGGTCCGTGCGCCTCGCTGCCTTCGCGCACCATGCTCGCGCCGCGTCGGGCGACACTCCCCCACCCCTTGCGGACCACCGGGGGCCGGGACGGCCGATCCTCCCACGCCCCTCCCTGTCGCGACGGCTGGCCGGTCCGAGGTCCACTTCCCGTGCGGGACGCGCCGTCCGACCGTCCGGTGCGTGGCGCACCGCCCGAGGTGTGACCCCGGTCCCCCCGGTAGCCCCCGGACGCGGCACTGTCCCGGGACGGCCGGTCCCGGCGATCGGACCCATGCTCCTCGCCCGGCCGCGCGCTCGAACCCGGGGGCCCACCTCGGCCATCCGACCGGTTGGCCCGTCCCGCCCCTGATCCGCCCGCCGGGCGTGGCGGCCGACCGCCACCCTGTGAGGATCCACGGCTGTCCTTGCCGGTTCCCCCGCGTGAGCCTTGGCTGTCCCGCGGACCGCCGGGGCGTCCGGAAGGCGGCCGCCCGCTGCTTCCGGCTCCTCGCGGGCGCGGAGAACCAGAAGGTTTGCTCGGTGCCATGTTCTCAGTCTACCTGCGGTGCGCGGCAATCCCGAAGTTGGGCCCTGGGCCGGACTGTCACCGGGTGTCGGACCAGGAGGCGGCGTTCAGCCCTGACGCGCCATGGCCGCGAGCTGAGGCAGCAACTTGGGGGCCAGGTAGCGGCCGGCCGCCTGGGTCGTGTGCACACCGTCGCCCATGCGCATCTCTTTGCCGTCGATGGTCCAGGTGAAGTGGCCGTGGGGATCGAGGTACCGGTTGAGCGGCACCTCCGACACGAAGCCCCGGTGTCGGGCGGCCACCTCCCCGATGATGGCGTTGAGCCGGTTGACCCGTACCGGCGAGTCCTCCGGCCAAGCCTGACCATCGAGCTGTTCGCCGCTGTCGAAGTACGGCGCGGTCATGAGGGCGACATGGGCGCCGTCGGAGTGGAGGATCGACACGGCCTTCTCGAGCTGTGACGACTCGTTGGCATCGAATGCGGGGTCGCCGAGGTGCTGCCACCTCCCCTGGTACATCTGGTCCATCGCTTCCCACCAGCCCACCACCACCACCACCACCTGCGGGTGGAGCTGGTCGGCATCGGCCTGCCACTGGGCCGACCAGGTGGCACACGGCGCAAGCGGAGACAGCGACGCTCCGTGCTCGAAGTAGGGCCCCGGGGTGGCGATTCCGCAGCCGGACAACGGACGACCCCCGACGGTGACCCCGAACTGGGCGGCGAACGGGGCGATCCAGTAGTCCACCGTCAAGGAGAGCGAGTCCCCGACGAAGAGGACCTTCACCCGGTGCCGCGTGGTGGGGAAGCTGGTCACGTTGTAGGCCGCCTGGGACGAACGGGCGTCGCCGACGCCGAGAAGCACGTTCTGCGCGGCACCGCTGCTCACCGTGCTCGCCATCAGCGCCACGGCGACGGCCACCGCCCCCACCGGAACCAGCGTCCATGAGCGCCAGTTCCCAAAGGACATCTGGCGGACCGGCGTCTCCACCAGGTACCACGAGATGAGCGCGAAACCGAAGGTCACCGCGCAGCGCAGGGCGAACAGGCTCCAGCCGTCCAGCCCGGTCCTCGCATGATCGAGGACGAGGAAGATCGGCCAGTGCCACAGGTACAGGCCGTAGGAGGTCCGTCCCACGAAGGTGAGGGGACCGAACGACAGGATCCGGGCGGGCAGGCCACGGGGGGACTTGGTCACGCCGAGGATGACCAGGGCCACCATCACGTTGGCCAACAGAAAGCCGCCTTGGGGGAGGAACGACGCCAATCCAGTAGTCGACGACCCATTGATCGTCCACCACTCCACTACGAACACGGCGACGGCAGCAACCCCAAACCACGAGTACCGGTTACGGACCCACCGGTTCGGTGCCGGCACTCCCCGCCGCAGCAGTATCCCCGCCGCCGCGCCGACCAGGATGTCCTGGGCCCGGGTGTCCGTGCCGTAGTAAACGCGGCTGGGATCCATGGCGCGGTGGTGGACCAGGGCCGTCTCCAGCCCGTGGCGGTACAGCAGGGCCATCTCCAGCGCCGATGCCGCCACACCGAGCACGGTCACCACCAGCAGGACTCGGGTGGAACGCGACAGCTTGAGCACCCCGAGGACGAGGAGCGGCCACACCAGGTAGAACTGCTCCTCGATAGCCAGGGTCCAGGTGTGGAGCAGAGGGGAACTTGCCGACACGTGTGCGAAGTAGCTCTGGCCGGCCAAGATCTGGTGCCAGTTCCCGACGTAGAGAAAGGTGCTCAGGCTGTCGGCCCGTAGGGAGGATTGGGTCCCGCTGGGGGCGAACCGCCATGCGTAGAGGGCGATGCCTCCGAGCAGCACGAACAGCGCCGGAAGCAGCCGGCGGGCCCGGCGGGCCCAGAAGGCTCTGAGGCGAATCGTCCCACTCCGGGCCCACTCCTTCATGAGCAGCAGGGTGATCAGGTAGCCGCTCAGGACGAAGAACACGTTGACCGAGATGACGCCGCCGGCCGCCCAGCCAAACCCCCCGTGATTGGCCATGATGCCGAGGATCGACACCGCCCGGATCCCGTCCAGTGCGGGCATGTAGGTCAGCTGGGTGCCCACGCCGAGGGGAGGATCTGCCTTGTTGCGGCCGCGTCCGGTCACCTCCGGATCCACGGCGGTGACCGGCCCGGTGATTGTCTGCAACTCCGTTCCCCCAGTCACCTGACGCTGACCTGATCATCCCCGGCCGGGGAGCATCCCGCTCCCTTGGGAGTCGGGTGACACGGTAGTGCAGTGCCCACCGGTCGCCGGGGAATGGCGGGGGCGTCAGGTCGCATGCCACGGTGGGCCCGTGCCGGCGGTTCTCCGGTACCGTCACCTACCCTGGAACGCCGACATGAGATCTGCTCCCCACGCACTGTGACTATGGCGACGCCCCCATTGGTGAGGGATCGTGCCCGGCGGCCCTCGGTGTCGGCGTGGGCGTGGGGGGCCCTGGGCTCTGTCGCCCTCGTGTCCGCGGCCTGTGGCACCACCGCCGGGGCCACCCACGCAATCGTACCGGCCCATCGGGCACCCTCTTTGCCGTCCGCGACCGCACGCGTGATGGCAAGCAGATCAACAGCGGCCGGCGCGGCTACTCGGATCTTCCGGAGGGAGATCACCGGGTCGGCCGGTGCCTTCGTCGCGGCCATCGGCAACCTGCAGACCGCGGTGACCAGTGGGGATACGGCGGGCGCCCGCACGGACGAAGTGGCGGCCCAGAGCCTGTACGACCGGTTTCGCCTGGTCGAGAGCGGGAACACCATCAACGCGTCGACACTCGACGAGCGGCGGGCCGACGTGGTGCCCGGCGCCACCTTTGCCGGCCTGCACGCCGTCGAACGCGATCTCTGGTCGTCGGGAGATGCCGCCGCCGACCTGCCCGGTTTGGCCGCACAGGCCACGGTGGCCGAGTACCTGCTGTCGAAGACCGCGCTCGATCCCGAGGCGATCGGGACCGACGCCGTGGACGAGCTGAGCTGGGTTGCCAGCGTCGCCATCCCCGGTCGGGAGGAGCAGTACTCCCACCTCGACGCCATCGACATCGTCGCCACCGTCGGAGCCGCCCACGATGCCTTCGTTGCCCTCGAGCCCCTGGCCGAGGTGGTGGCCCCGACCTTGACCGCCTCGACCGCGGACCAGTTCGCCGCGCTGGACCGAGAGGTGACAGCACTCGGGCCTCCGGCCCAGGTGCCTGACTCCTCGATCTCCGGGGCAGTAAGGTTGGCCCTTTCCCAACGGGTCGACGCGACCGCGGCCGGGCTCGCCCAGGTGGAGGCCCGACTGGCCCCGTTCGGGACCGCGGGACGGTCGTCATCGTGACACGGCCCCCCCGGCAATTCACAACGGGCTGGTCTGACACGGCTCCCCGTTCCGAAGGTGACCTGTGGCACTGGTCCGGCAGCCCTGCGGCAAGCATGATCGGATGGTGACGATGCCCCCTCAGAATCGCCGGCGGTGGCTTGCCCGCAATCCCGCTCCGGTGCTGCTGGCTCTCACCGTCCTGGGCCTGGCTGTCGGCGGCGCCCTCCATCTGGCCGGAGCGGGGCCGTCGGGCAACCTCGCATGGATCCTGGCCGGGGCCACAGGAGCCGCCTACTCCCTCTGGGAGATGGTGGACAGCCTCCGGCACGGCCGTCTGGGTGTCGACGCCATCGCTCTGCTCGCCCTGCTCGGAGCCCTTGCCGTCGGCGAGTACCTGGCGGCGGCGATCATCAGCGTGATGGTGGCCAGCGGCCGGGCGCTCGAGGGATGGGCGGCCGGCCGGGCCCGACGGGATCTCAGCGCGCTCCTGCAACGGGCTCCGAGGACCGCTCACTGCTACCACGAGGACAGGTTGAAGACGGTCGAGCTGGATGTGGTCGAACCGGGCGACCGCCTACTGGTGGGACCGGGCGAGTTGGTGCCCGTAGACGGCTCCATCACCACGGCGGCGATCCTCGACGAGTCCGCCCTGACCGGGGAGTCGCTCCCCGTCGAACGCGCGCCCGGCGACCAGGTCCGCAGCGGCGTCCAGAACGCCGGTGGTCCCTTCGACATGCGGGCCACCACGCGGGCCGACGACAGCACCTATGCCGGCATCGTCCGACTGGTGTCCGAGGCCGAGTCGTCGCAGGCTCCGTTCGTCCGTCTCGCCGACCGCTATGCCCTGTGGTTCCTCGTGGTCACCCTGGCGGTTGCCGGTGCGGCCTGGGCCGTCGGTGGGGCGTCCCGAGCCGTGGCGGTCCTGGTGGTGGCCACACCGTGTCCCCTCATCCTCTCCGCTCCGGTGGCGCTGGTGTCCGGGCTCTCCCGCGCGGCACGGCGGGGCGTGGTGGTCAAGGGCGGAGGTGTGCTCGAACGGCTGGCCCGGTGCACGACGCTGCTCCTCGACAAGACGGGCACGCTCACCACCGGGCATCCCGCCCTGGGCGCCATCGTCCCCTCCGGCAGCCTCCCGCCCGACGACGTCCTGTCCCTGGCCGGATCGCTGGACCAGGTATCGCCGCACCTGCTGGCCGCCGCGGTGGTGCAGGCGGCGCTGGCCCGTCAGTGCCCACTCGTCCTGCCGGAGGCTGTCGAGGAGATCACCGGTCAGGGCATCCGCGGATGGGTCAGCGGTCACCAGGTGGCGGTGGGCAAGGCCGCGTGGGTCGGGGTCCAGGGGTCACCTGCGTGGGCGAAGACGGCGCGGCGCAGGGCCAGGCTCGACGGCGCCCTCACCGTGTTCGTCTCCGTCGACGGCACGCCTGCCGGTGCGCTCATCTTCGACGACCCCCTCCGCCCGGACGCCGCCAACACCATCCGGTCGTTGCGTCGGGGTGGCATGACACGGATCGTCATGGTCACCGGAGACCGGTCCGACGTCGCCAACACGGTGGGCGCGGTCATCGGATTGGACGAGGTGCTCGCCGAGCGGACACCGGACGAGAAGCTCGACGTCGTCCGCTCGGAGCGCCGGGGGGCAGCCACCATCATGGTGGGAGACGGCATCAATGACGCACCCGCCCTCGCCCTGGCCGACGTCGGCGTGGCCATGGGGGCCCGGGGGGCAACCGCCTCTTCGGAGGCCGCCGACGTCGTCATCGGCGTCGACCGCCTCGACCGCCTTGGTGAGCTGATCACCCTGGCCCGACGGACCCGTCGCATAGCGCTGCAGAGCGTCATCGCCGGCATGGCCATGTCGCTGACCGCCATGGGGTTCGCCGCGTTCGGCCTGCTCCCCGCCGTATGGGGAGCCATCCTCCAGGAGGCGATCGACGTCACGGTGATCCTCAACGCCCTCCGGGCCCTCCGCCCGGGGGCGGCGGACCAGCAACTGGCCGAGTCGGACGCCACCCTCACCCGGAGGTTCCAGGCTGAGCATCTGGGCATCCGTACCGACCTCGACCGACTGCGGTCGGCCGCCGATGCGCTCGGCGTAGCCGGGACCGACGAGGCGATGGCCCAGGTCTACGAAGTCCACCGTCTGCTGGTCGACGAGGTCGGCCCGCACGAGGCCGCCGAGGAGGCAGAGCTCTATCCGGCGCTCGACCGCGTGCTCGGCGGCACCAACCCCACCAGCCCGATGAGCAGGGCCCACGTCGAAATCGCCCACCAGATCAGACGCCTCGGCCAGCTCCTCGACGACATCGGCCCTGAGGGACCCGACGCGGAGGACATCCTCGAGCTCCGGGGCCTGCTCTACGGGCTCGACGCCATCCTCCGGCTCCACACCGACCAGGAGGACGAAAGCTATCTCTCGTTGGGCGACGACGAACCCCCGCTGCGTCACCCGACATCCTCCTCGACCGAATCGACCCGCAGACGCGACAATGCCCCCCGACGAGCGGGGGGCATTGTCTGAGAAATCCCGGCGGCGTCCTACTCTCCCAGGGGGCTACCCCCCAAGTACCATCGGCGCTGACGGGCTTAACTGCCGTGTTCGGAATGGGAACGGGTGTCTCTCCGTCGCCATGGCCACCGGAAACTGTGCGCCCTCGGGCTCGAGGTCCCCGACCACAGGGGTCGGCCTCAGAGCCCGGTGTGACCATAAGGGTCACCCTGAGCGTTCCATAGCGAGCACGAGCAAGTTCCCAAGCCCTCGGCCGATTAGTACCGGTCAGCTGAATGCGTTACCGCACGTACACTTCCGGCCTATCAACGTGGTCGTCTGGCCACGGGCCTTACCAGGTTAACCCTGTGGGAGATTTTATCTTGGAACGAGCTTCGCGCTTAGATGCT
>JADGOF010000374.1 GCA_017883105.1 Acidimicrobiales bacterium | reverse complement strand
CGGCCCGGAAACCCTCGATGTCGAAGGAGGAGTCCTCGTGGAGGAACTTCATGAGGTTGAGGCTGGCCAGGTTGCACGCCGAGTTGTCGAGGTGCATGTACTCCGAGCACGGATTGGATCCGTTGATCCGCCCGGTGTTCGACGCGGTGTGCCACTTGTTGATGGTGGTGTCGAACTGCATCCCCGGGTCGGCACACTCCCATGCCGCGTGGGAGATCTGACGGAACAGGTCGCGGGCACTCACCATCCGGACGACGTCGCCGCCCCCCCGGGTGGTGAGTGCCCACTCGCGGCCGTCGACCACCGCCTCCATGAACTCGTCGGTGACCCGCACCGAGTTGTTGGCATTCTGGTACTGCAGGCTGATGGCGTCCTTCCCGTCGAGGTCCATGTCGAATCCGGCGTCACGCAGGACCCGGGCCTTGCGCTCCTCGATGGCCTTGCACCAGATGAAGTCCTCGATGTCGGGATGATCGGAGTCGAGGATGACCATCTTCGCCGCCCGCCTGGTCTTGCCTCCGGACTTGATGGTCCCGGCCGACGAATCGGCCCCCCGCATGAAGCTGACCGGGCCGGACGCCGTGCCCCCGCCCTTCAACAGCTCGTGCGACGAGCGTATGCGTGACAGGTTGACCCCCGCACCGGAGCCGCCTTTGAAGATCACGCCTTCTTCGGTGTACCAGTTGAGAATGGAGTCCATGGTGTCGTCGACCGAGAGGATGAAACACGCCGAACCCTGCTGGGGCACGCCGGCAACGCCGATGTTGAACCACACCGGGGAGTTGAACGCGGCCATCTGGTGGACGATCAGGTGCTTCAGCTCGGCCCGGAACGTTTCCGCTTCCTCGTCGTCGGTGAAGTAGCCGTCCTTGACGCCCCAGGTGGTGATGGCGTCGACCACCCGGTCGGCCACCTGGCGCAGTGACTGCTCACGCTCGTTGGTGTTGGGGGTGCCCCGGAAGTACTTCTGGGCCAGGATGTTGGTGGCGTTGAGGCTCCAGGTCTCGGGGACCTCCACGTTCAGCTGCTCGAATGCCACCACCCCGTCGCGATAGTTGGTGATCCGCGCGTCGCGTCGCTCCCACACAACCTGGTCGTAGGGGTGGACCTCGGGGGTGGTGAAGTGGCGGCGGATGCCGATGCCGACTCGCTGTGGGGCAATGGCCATGGGGTGATCCTCTTTCTGTCGTGTTGTGCGTGGGGATGCTGTTCTGTCAGGACTGCGTCGGTGGAGCGCCCACCCGGAGTTGGTTGTCACCCACTGGCGTGGTTGGTACTCCGCGCCGTGGTCTCTCGGTGGTTCCAGTGTTTCATCGGGGTGCCTCGCCGTGGGTCTCCCGATGACCGGGAAGCGGTTCCGACCCGCCCGACCAAGCCCATGGGCCTCGATTCTGGTCCGCCGGGACAAATTACCCTAGAAACACAATATATTGTGGTTTGCCCTCCCCCGAGGTACGAGATAGTGGGTCCATTACAGCAGTGTAGTTACGCCCCTGTCAACGAATTCTTTGGAATCTGTGTCGGGGAAGGCCCCACAATTGCCTGTTGAGAGGGCGTTCGCGAAGGTTTGCAAATGAATGCTGTCCGCTAGCACCCCGGTCACCTCCCGACGTCGGTGAGCAGGCGACCGCCGCGGGCACAGCCCGTCACTCTCTCGGTTCCCGCGGCGTCACTACAGTCCCGGTGTGGCCTCTCGCTCCTCCGTAACCGTTGCCATCGATGCCGGGACGACCGGTGTGCGGGCTCTGGTCCTCGACGAGCAGGCCCGGGTGGTGGACATCGCCTACCGCGAGCTCACCCAGTACTTCCCACGACCCGGTTGGGTCGAACACGACGCTGCGGAGATCTGGGAGGCGGTCGGCTCCACCCTGGGAGAGGTGGCTGGTCGCCTGGCCCATGCCAACCGGGTGGCCCGGGCAATCGGCATCACCAACCAGCGGGAGACGGTGGTGGCCTGGGACCGACGAACCGGTCTCCCCCTGCACCGGGCCATCGTCTGGCAGGACCGTCGCACCGCCGCCGCCTGTCAGGCACTTACCGACGCCGGCCACCTGCCGCTCGTCCGGGAGCAGACCGGCCTGGTCCTCGACCCCTACTTCTCGGCCACCAAGATGCAGTGGCTGCTGCACGAGGGAGGGGTGGCAACCGGGGCAGACCTGGCGCTCGGGACCGTCGATTCGTGGGTGTTGTGGAATCTCACCGGCGGCACCGACGGCGGGGTCTTCGCCACCGATGTCTCCAACGCGTCACGCACCATGCTCTTCGACATCGTGGTCCGGCGGTGGTCACCCGAGCTCGGCGCCCTCTTCGCCGTTCCGGAGTCCTCGCTTCCCGAGGTCCGCCCCTCCTGTGGCCGGTTCGGTCGAATGTCCAAGCACAGCTTCGGCACCGACCATCCGCTCCAGGGTGTTCCCATCAGCGGCGTGGCCGGTGACCAGCATGCCGCCCTCTTCGGCCAGGCCTGTTTCGACCGGGGGATGACCAAGGCCACGTTCGGAACCGGCAGCTTCGTGCTCATGCATGCCGGTGCGGTCTGTCCCGAGCCGGTCGACGGATTGATCACCACGCTGGCGTGGGACCTCGGAAGCGACGGGGACGCGGCCATCGGGGCGGACGGCGGACCATCGGGGGGCCGGTCATCGGTGGCCTACGCCCTCGAGGGTTCGGTGTTCGTCTCCGGGGCCGGCGTCCAATGGTTGCGGGACGGCCTCGGCATCATCGACACCGCCGCGGATATGGAGCCCCTCGCCCGCTCGGTCGACTCGAGTGAGGGCGTGGTGGTGGTGCCGGCCTTCTCCGGACTGGGCAGTCCCCACTGGGATCCCGACGCCCGGGGCACCATCGTGGGGCTCAGCCGCGGGCTGGGTCGGGCCCATCTGGCCCGGGCCATGGTGGAGTCCATGGCCTTCCAGGTGCGCGATGTGCTCGACGCCATGGGGGCCACCGGAACCGCCCCCTCGGTGGTCCGGGTCGACGGCGGGGCCTCCGCCATGGATCTGTTGCTGCAACTGCTCTCCGACCAGTCGCGCCTCACGGTCATCCGGCCCGAGTCGGTCGAGACCACCGCCGTCGGGGTGGCCACCATGGCCGGTCTGGCCGAAAGCGTCTGGGGGTCGCTCGACGACCTCGCCGCGCTGTGGACCGAAGACGCCTCGTTCACCCCGTCGGCACCGGCCACCGAGACAGAGGCGGCCCATAAGGCATGGCTGCGTGCCGTCGACCGGTCACGCCACTGGACCGGTCGACGCTAGGTGGCTGCTGAAGTAGGGGCATTCGAGGAATGCGCTGTTGTCCACAATCCTCTGAGATCGTTCCAGAGGGTCGCAATGCATCTTCGAGGACG
>JADGOF010000373.1 GCA_017883105.1 Acidimicrobiales bacterium | reverse complement strand
CGCTGGAGGCGGGTCTCCTCGTGGGTACTGGTGGTGTTGGCCTGCGTCCTCGCCGTGGTGTCGGTGGTCGTGGTGTTCGCCCGCAACCAGCTGCTGAACACGGACACCTATGTGAGCACGGTCGCCCCCTTGGCCAGCGATCCGGCCATCCAGACCGCGGTGGCCAAGCAGGTGAGCCAGAACCTGATCGCCCACACCGACGTGGAACAGCGGGTCAAGAACGCGTTGCCGCCCAAGGCCGGGTTTCTGGCCACCCCGATCACCTCGGGAGTGCAGAGCGCGACCAACGAGATCACCGTGAAGCTGGTCCAGAGCCAGCAGTTCCAGAAAGTGTGGGTCGCGGCCAACCGGGTGTCCCACAAGCAGCTGGTGGCCCTGCTGACCGGGTCGAAGGACGGTGCCCTGGCCTCGAGCAACGGCAAGGTCACCATTGACCTCAGCCAGGTCGAGGTGAAGGCGAAGGAGGCGCTCGATGCCAAGGGGGTCACCGTGTTCAACAAGGTCCCGGCGGTCAAGGGGCTCGATTTCGTGCTCTTCCAGTCCGAGCAGCTGGCCCGCTTCCAGCGCCTCACCCGGCTGCTGAACAACCTGGCGTTGGTACTCCCGATCGTTACCTTGTTGCTCTTTGCCGGCGGGATCGTGCTGGCCCGCAACCGGCGTCGGGGTCTGGTACGCGCCGCGGCCGGCCTGGCCCTCTCGATGGCCCTGGTGCTGGTGGTCATCTCGATCGCCCGCAACCAGTACCTCTCGTCGCTCAGCCCCGCTCGTTCCCAAGCGGCCAATGCCGCAGTGATCGACACGGTGAGTGCCGTGCTTCGCGACACCGTGCGCACCATCCTCTTCGTGGCTGCCCTGATCGCCTTCGGTGCCCTGATCGCCGGCAACTCGCGTCTGCGGGCGTGGCTGGCCGACATGAGCAAGCCGTCGTGGATGACCGACGGCCCAGTGCACGGCTTCGTTGCCGTCCACCGCAAGGGGCTGCAGTGGGCCGTCCTCGGTGTGGGTCTCCTGCTTCTGGTGGTGTGGAACAACCCGACCACCCTGGTGGCGGTGATCGTCCTGCTGGTCACCTTGGCGGTGGTGGGTATGGTGGGCCTGTTCGCCGGGCGAGGGTCGACCACCTCCGCGGCCGATCGTGCCGCGGGAGACCGGGTGCCGGCCATCGGGGCCGGCGGCTCAGGAAACGCTGCGGACTCCGCCAAGGACTGATGGCGGCGCTCCGACCGGGCGATCCATGGGTCCGACCTGACGCCCGAGCGTGGTGGAGGTGCCTCGAACCGGTCCACGCGGTCACCTACTTCGCACCGGAGTGCCGTGAGCGTTCGAGCGCCATCGGACTGCGCGGGTTCTGGATGGGGTACTTCGCGGCCCGTGCTGCGCCTCTTGGCGCAGTCGGTCCGGCAACGGTGGAGGCCACCTTCTTCAATTTCCACGGCTCCATGGTGCGGCGCGCCATTCCCGACGCATGGTCGTTCGCCGATCCACATTCGATTCTCGAGGCGCGGCGGGTGGGAGCGGCTGCCGCGCTCCGACGCCTCCTCCCATCGGTCGATGAGCTCGCCGCGCCGTTGGTCCCCTCGTTGCATCGGGTGATCGACGACGCCACCGGCGCGGGACGCAGCCTGTTCAGCGCCAATCGCGGACTCGACCGGTCCACTGACCCGGTCGAGCGTCTCTGGCAGGCCTGCACCTGTCTCAGGGAGCACCGGGGCGACGGACATGTGGCCGCGCTCACCACGCATGCGCTGGACGGATGCGAGGCGCTGGTGCTGTTCGCGGTCTCTGAGGGCATTCCCGACACCTTGTTCCTTCAGGGCCGGGGATGGTCGTCCGAGGAGTGGGAGTCAGCGCGCCGGCGCTTGGAAGTCCGCGGCTTGGTGGACGGTGAACACATTTCGCCGGCGGGTCGAGAACTTCGCCGTGCGATCGAACAGCTGACCGATGAGCTCGCCGCACCCCCCTTCGCAGTGCTCGGTGCGGCACAGCAGGCGTCGTTGTGGGAGGGCCTACGGGCGATCGCCGATGCCGTCACCACTGCCGCGGTCATCCCGTTCCCCAATCCGATGGGATTCCCCGCCCCGGGGACCGGATGACATCCCATCACGCTGCCCTGGTTGACGCAGGCGATCGGGGACACCACCGAGAGTGCCAGAGAAGGGGCTGTGGAATCCTGTATGCATGGATTCGCTCCCAGGTAGCGATGTGGTCGATGTTGCAGTGTTGGATGGCGGACCAATGGATGGCAGAGAACACCCCGTCCAACCGAATACCGACGAACTCTGCGTCATCATGACCGATGGCCAACAGCATCGCTATGAACGAACCGCAGGAATTCAATGGCTGCCAGATGGGAGGATTGCCCTTGTCTTTGAGTGGAGGGGTCGGTCCAACGGCCCGAAGTAGTCCGCCTCGGTTTGGTCACTGTCCCCGCAGCGAGAGCAGAGGCGGGGAGCGCACTGATCCCCTGGCAGTGGGCTGCATAGGCTTCTCTGGATGAGCAACTTCGACCTCGTGATCTTCGACTGTGATGGCGTGCTCGTGGACAGTGAGCGCCTCGCCATCCGTACGGAGGCAGAGATCCTGTCTGGCATTGGCTGGCCTCTCACTGAATCCGACATAGTCGAGCGATTTGTCGGACGATCGGCTGCCTACATGCACCAAGAGATCGAGAGGCACCTTGGACGAAATGTGGATTGGAACGCCGAGTTCGAACCCCGCTACAGAGACGTGTTCGAGAAGGAGCTCGTAGCCGTGCCGGGCGTCATCGGAGCACTCGATGCAATCTCGACGACAACGTGCGTGGCTTCGAGCGGAAGTCACGACAAGATGCAGTTCACTTTGGGGAAGACCGGCCTTCTCGATCGGTTCAAGGGCCGAATCTTCAGCGTTGATCAGGTCGCACACGGAAAGCCAGCTCCGGACATCTTCCTGTTCGCCGCCGATCAGATGGGCGTACCGCCTTCTCGTTGTGCCGTGATCGAGGACAGCATCTCTGGCGTCTCTGCCGGGCTGGCTGCGCAGATGACGGTCTTGGCGTTCGCCGGAGGCGTCACCAACGCCTCTCATCTCTCGCTTGAACGCGCGATCGTTTTCGACCACATGCGGGAGCTTCCCGAGCTTCTGGCTCAATAGCCGCACTGGCTGCTGCGGGTATCTCACCCCGCCGGGCGATCGGGGATATCCGGACCCCGCCCGTTGTCGGCACGTCTCGATCGGGCTCGATGATCCCGGGAGTCCGCGAGTGATGCGCACTAAGGCCAATACCGTTCAGTTAAGATCACAATGATGTAGTTTGTGGTCGTGCCTCGCGCTGGATGGGTGAAGCCGGTGTCGGATCGCCGCCTTTCTGATCTGAT
>JADGOF010000372.1 GCA_017883105.1 Acidimicrobiales bacterium | reverse complement strand
ATTGGCGTTCCTTCCTCGCCGGCGTTCCACCGCCAGCGTCTCTTCGTTGTGTTCAAAGAGGAAGGTACGTCGCGCCCTCGGTCAGGTGGTGCATCCACAAGTTCTGGTTATAACTCGTTCCGGGCAGATGGCTCCCAACGCCTCGACAGATGGCAAGCCGGCGCCTCGTGCGCCGGGGCCTCCGGTGGGGACGGGTGGTCAGCGGTACCGGCCCATCGGATTCCCAGGTCACAGGGGTTCGCGACGATGGCACGTAATTCGCGGATCGGCCACCTAGGGTGGCAGTGAACAACGAGTTCAGTTTCTCACGGATTCTGCCGATGCCCTGTTCCAGGGACTACGCGACACCATGAGAAGGAGGCCGGACATGACAAGCACCCGATTCGGAGCTATCGAGCGCACGACCCGCGGGAGGTGCCACCGGTGCGGCTGGACCGCAGAGGTGACGAAGGTCGGTCGCAAGCGGGCCGAGGAGCTGCACATGGGCCGGCACGCAGCGCTGCTCTGCGACGAGTGCATCGGCGACCTGGAACGGGGCAGTACCCCGGCCGCACGCCCGGTTGCGGCCGTCGCCCACGCGACTCCCGACTTCGCCAAGGTGCACCGGCACCGCGTGGCCTGACGCCACGCCCGCAGTTCCCGACCAGCTGACCCGTCGGGGCATCTCGCCTACAGTCGGGGCAGCATGGACCCGTCACCCGAGCCTTCCGATCCGACAGCGCCGGTGCCCGTCCTTCCCGACTACCGGGGCGCCTGCATCGCCAGGGCACTGTTGCATTGACCGCGTCGTCGCCTCGATGTATTGGCTCTCGTGCCCAGGTCGCTGGTGCACGAGGCTGTCGAGGTGAGACATCGAGGCGACGACGCGGTCAATGCAACAGTGCCGGCGAGGGCGACTTGCAAAGGCCTCCAGGTGGGTTCCTGAGCTAGGCCCAGGTAGCGGTCGGTATCTCGACCCGGAGGCGTAGGATCCGACCTTCGGTCGCTCCCAACGCTGAGCTTGTCCACGTGGCCGCGTAGCATCTCAGCATGGTGCCGAAAACATCGCAAAGCTTCGGTGGAATGACTCGATATCTCGAAGTGGCCGCTGTGGCATGCGAGGCTTCGGCCGAAGTGGTTCTGACCTCTGGCCTTTCACCCGCAGCCCCTGACACCGATATGAGTGTGCAGTGGGTCCGCGATCGCGCGACATTTGAAAGTGAACTCGGCACCAAAGAACCATCGTCATGGATGGGGACGACCGTTGGCACGTATCTACCAGAGGCGGCACCTGAGCTGCAGGCAATCGCCACTCTGTTGCGGGCCGGAGTCGTGACGGGCTCGCTCGGACCGCTCGTGCGAGCGATCTTGGAGCGATTGGGCGTGGTCTGCTGGATTCTTGACGTTGAGAGCGCGGACGGACTGGAACGCGGTTGGCGCGCCACTCTGAATGCATTGGTCTGCTACAAGGAATATCGCAAGACACTCGACCAGCTGGGCGCAGCCAGTGCCGTCCGCAACGAGATGGCGAAAAAGCACCGCGAGCTACGTGCACGCGTACAACAGTGGTTTGCACCCGTTGTGGACGACGCAGCACCCGCCGATTCGAGTCTGTGGACCCGGGCAGGCTCGGGATTCCCACAGCTGACCGAACTCGCGATGGGTGCAATGTCCAGTGATCTAGAAGAAGAAGTGCGGCGAGGCGTTTACGCGGCGCAGTGCGGGATGACCCACCCCAATATCTTTGTTCTCGGTGAGACCCTTAGACCGTTGGAAGAAGGAGGAATACAGTTCGTACACCGAGCCGAAGACATCGACAAAGAAGTGCGAGCAGGTTTCTTTACCTTCATACGGGGTGTTTTGGCTTGGGCGCGCTATTTCTCAGTCGAACCGGAGTTCGACGCGTTGGTGGATCGGCTTGAGTCCATCGGCGACCGCTTCGAGGATGCATCGGGCGACCTCCATGCAGGTCCCACTTGAGTCCCCGCGTCCGCGCCTCCCTCGCTTATCGGGCGGACTCACGCTGCGAGGCAGGATGGCACCGGAGGATCGTTGAGGGCTAATCCATGACCGAGCGATGATGGCCCCATGACCACGACGCTCACGTGCCCCCGGTGCAGTACGAGCTTCGAGACCGAGGCCGTCACCGACACCCGCTGTAGGCATTGCCGGACTGTCGTGCGCGTGCCTCGCTCGGTTGACTCTACGACGGGCGCTCCCTCGCCCTCGACGCCCCGCGCCCCTGTGCAGGTACCGGACCCGGAGGACATCGAGGCGGCCGACGCCGGCCCCGACTTCCCCCCGCCCGCCGTCGTGGTGCTACTGGGCGGCGCTATCCTGGTCGCCCTCGTCGTCAGAGCGTTCCGCCGCGCGCGCCGGCCGTCACCCGGATGGGCCCGACCCTCCGTGGCCATCCGTCCAGTCGTGACGAACCCTGACACTTACGACCCCGCCCCCGCCACGCCTACTCCCTGATCCCACGCCCACCAGCTCGCCCATCCACTGACCTGAAACGCCACAAAACCCCAGGTCGCATTCGCCCCCGATCGCCAGAAAGGCCCGCGAAGGCCCGAGGTGGTCCGTAGAGGCCGTGCCCCCCGGTTGATCCGCCACCAGGACGACCCCTCCAGCCGCCCCTTCGCTCGTCTCCGCCGAACCGCTCCTCGTCGAGATTTCAGTTCGGCCCAAAACGCGTGCACGTCGGCTGTGCGCTACCCGTCGGCCCCCGCCCGTCCATTCCTGTGTCGCCGTTTCGCTCGCCCATCCGTGCCTGTGGCCCCCGTCTGTCCCCCGTCTTTGTCGTCGCCGCGACGCGGACCTCCCTCTCTCCCGGCCGTCAGCTGGGGGGGATAGGTGATAGGGCCGCGCAAAACGTCCGATTCCTAGATTCGACTGTTCCGTCGGCCACCGCCCGTGAACATCGCGATCTCGAGGTACACGACCTGCCGAGGGTCGGAGCAACTCCTAACTGGCCGCGCGGATAGGTCCCTGACCCTGTGACCAGGAAGTTCGGCTCGCGAAGGTAGGTGACCGTCTACCGGTCGTTGTCTTGTCCCGACTGTGCTGTCGGGTGCACACAAGTCCGACGACCAAGTGGAGGTCCCCACCATCATGCGCGCGCTCGACCCCGAAGTGGGAGATGCCATCTGGGCAGCCGTCGAAGCACTGCTCCCGAAACGGTTCGACGCCGATCCGTTGGGGTGTCACCGGCCACGGGCCTCGGACCGTGCCTGTTTCAATGTGATGCTGGTCCGGCTCGCCACCGGTTGCAGTTGGGAGGTCGTCGAACGCCTCACCGGCCGGGTGGTCTCGGACACCACCGCTCGTAATCGGCGCAACGAATGGGTGGAAGCCGGCGTGTTCGACGCCATCGCCGCCGAGGC
>JADGOF010000371.1 GCA_017883105.1 Acidimicrobiales bacterium | reverse complement strand
CGCCCAGTTGCTCACCCAGCAGTTGGGCGGGGAGGTGGCACGCACCGGTCGGGGCGAGTACGGCCGGACGCCCCTCGCCGTCACCGGCCCGTCGCCGCTTTTCGTCGACTGGCCCGGCGAGTGCGAAGTCTGGATGAGTCACGGCGATGCGATCACGACGGTCCCCGACGGCTTCGTGGCCACCGCGCAAAGCCCCGATGCCCCGGTCGCGGCCCTCCACAACACGGAGCGGGCCATCTACGGGGTGCAGTTCCACCCCGAAGTGGTGCACACCGAACGGGGACGGGACCTGCTCGAGCGCTTCCTCTACGACGTGTGCCACTGCCCACCCTCGTGGACCCACACCTCGATTATCGAGAGCCAGGTCCAGGCGGTGCGGGCCCAGGTGGGCACCTCCCCGGTGCTCTGTGCGCTCTCCGGTGGGGTGGACTCGGCGGTGGCCGCGGCCCTGGTGCACAAGGCCATCGGCGACCAGCTGACCTGTGTCTATGTCGACACCGGTCTGATGCGGGCCAACGAGAGCGAACAGGTCGAAGAGACCTTCCGCCGGCAGTTCCACATCGATCTCGTGCACGTGAAGGCTGCCGACCGGTTCTTCGAGGCACTGGCCGGAGTCACCGATCCGGAGACCAAGCGCAAGATCATCGGCGAACTGTTCATCCGCATCTTCGAAGAGGTCGCACGCGACCTGGTCATCGAGGCGGCGGTGGCGGTCGGGGACGACGAGGTCCGGATCGGCGACGAACCGACGATCGACGAAGCCGCCGGCTACCTGGTGCAGGGCACTCTCTACCCGGACGTCATCGAGTCGGGTTCGGACAGCGCCGCCACCATCAAGTCGCACCACAACGTCGGAGGACTGCCCGACGACCTGGCCTTCGACCTGGTGGAGCCGCTCCGCCTGCTGTTCAAGGACGAGGTACGTGCCGTCGGGGAAGAGCTGGGCCTGCCCCACGAGATCGTGTGGCGCCAGCCGTTCCCCGGCCCGGGCCTGGCCGTGCGCATCGTGGGTGAGGTGACGCCGGAACGTGCCGAGATCCTTCGGGCCGCCGACGCCATCGTGGTCGAGGAGGTTCGCCGGGCCGGCCTTTATCGCGACCTGTGGCAGAGCTTCGCCGTACTGCCCGCCGTCCGGACGGTGGGGGTGATGGGCGACGGCCGCACCTACGCCTATCCCATCGTCATCCGGGCCGTCACCAGTGACGATGCCATGACGGCCGATTGGGCACGCCTGCCCTATGACTTGCTGGAGCGCCTCTCCTCTCGGATCATCAACGAGGTGGAGGGCGTCAACCGGGTGGCTCTGGACATCACTTCCAAGCCCCCCGGCACCATCGAGTGGGAGTGACCTCCGGGGAAGGGGGCAACGAACGCCTGCGCGAACGTGCGGATCAGCTCCGTTTCGCCCCCATTCGCGGGCGTGACCGCGATCAGGTCCGAGCGGCGAGTCTGGACGAGTTGGTCGAGGGACTCACCGAGCCGCAACGGAAGTCGGTGGTCCACCGCGGCGGCCCACTCCTCATTGTGGCTGGCGCCGGGTCGGGGAAGACCCGGGTGCTCACCCGTCGGATCGCTCATCTGATCGCCTCGGGCGACGCTTCACCGTGGCAGATCCTGGCTATCACCTTCACCAACAAGGCCGCTGATGAGATGCGCAAGCGGGTGGCCGAGCTCATCGGGCCCCGGGCCGAGCGGATGTGGGTGTCCACCTTCCACTCGGCCTGTGTGCGAATCCTCCGGGCCCACGGTGACCACCTGGGCTACAAGGGCTCCTTCACCATCTACGACGACGCGGACTCCCGGCGGTTGATCGAGATCATCTGCCGTGAACTGGACATCGACACGAAGAAGATGTCGCCTCGTTCCATCCTGGGCCAGATCAGCCAGGCCAAGTCCCGCCAACAGGGCCCGACGGAGTACCGGGCGGCCGCCATCTCCATCTTCGACCGGCGGGTGGCCGACGTGTTCGACCTCTACCAACAGCGGATGCTCAGCGCCAACGCCATGGACTTCGACGACCTCCTGCTCAACACCGTGCGCCTGTTCCGCGAGCATCCCGACGTGCTCGGGCACTTCCGGGGCCGCTTCACCCACATCCTGATCGACGAGTACCAGGACACCAACGCCGTGCAGAACGCACTGGCCGTGCTGCTGGCCGGCGGGCACCGCAACATCGTGGTGGTCGGGGACAGCGACCAGTCGGTCTACCGGTTCCGCGGTGCGGACATCAGCAACATCCTCGATTTCGAGGAGGCTTTCCCTGACGCCACGGCCATCACCCTCGACCAGAACTTCCGGTCCACCCAGACCATCCTCAACGCGGCCAATGCGGTGATCGCCAACAATGTGTCCCGCAAGCCGAAGACCTTGTGGTCCGACAGTGGCGAAGGGGCGCAGATCGTGCGATACCGGGCCGAGGACGAGCACGACGAGGCTGAATGGGTGGCTCACGAAGTGGTCCGCCTGCGCAGCGACCAGTCCCTCCGCTGGGGGGATGTGGCGATCTTCTACCGGACCAACGCCCAGAGCCGTGCCTTGGAAGAGGCGATGGTCCGGGCCGAGGTGCCCTACAAGGTGGTAGGGGGCACCAAGTTCTACGACCGGCGCGAGGTCAAAGACGTCATGGCCTACTTGAAGGTGCTGGTCAATCCCGACGATGAGATCAGTTGGCGGCGCATCGTGAACGTGCCCAAACGCGGGGTGGGGGACACCTCGGTGGCCAAGCTGGCCGGTTGGGCGGGCCGGCGAGGGTTGTCCTTTGGGGAGGCGGTCGCCCATGCCGACGACGCCGGTGTGGGCGGCAAGGCCGGCAAGGCGTTGGTGGAGCTCTCGCTGTTGCTCGAGCAGCTGCGGGGCCAGATGGCGGTTCCCGTGCTGGTCGATGAGAACGGCGACGCCCTGCCTCCGGACGATCCGGGCGGGGTGGGCTCCGGTCCCGACGCCGAGGCGGCCCCGGTGGCCCTCGGACCCGGTGCGCTGGTCACCGCGGTGCTCGAAGGCTCCGGATACCGCAGCGAGTTGCTGTCCGAGGGCACCATCGAGGCCCTGGGCCGGGTCGAGAATGTCGATGAGCTGGTCGGCGTGGCCGACGAGTACCGCACCCTGGCGGAGTTTCTGGAGGCCGCGGCGCTGGTAGCCGATTCCGACCAGCTCGACGGTGACGGGACCAAGGTCTCCCTGATGACCATGCACATCGCCAAGGGCCTCGAATTCCCCGCGGTGTTCCTGGTGGGGATGGAGGACGGCATCTTCCCCCACGTGCGCTCCCTGGGGGATCCGGTGGAGCTCGAGGAGGAGCGCCGGCTCTGTTACGTGGGCATCACCCGGGCCGAGCGCCACCTCTACGTCTCCCATGCCTGGAGC
>JADGOF010000370.1 GCA_017883105.1 Acidimicrobiales bacterium | reverse complement strand
TCCGTATCCATTGAACCTCCATCGATCTCGAGGGGGCTGCGGTGGGCTTCGAGTGTGGTGTGCGAACCCTGATGCCGCCGCCATCCGTTCCACAGCTAGTGTCGCATCTCGAACTGTTTTGCGGTGGGAAATGAGCCGGTATTGATGGAATCCTCACAATATTCTTATGAGGCACCAGGGCCTTCTTATGAAAGCCCTGTCGGAGAGAGTGCGAACCAGCCCGCCGATGGGACCGCTCCGGACCCCTCGGATCCACCGCCGGCCCCGCAAACCGTCCCTTCCGCCCCTCCTCCACCCGACCCCTGGGCGCCGACCGCTCCTCCCCGGGTCGCCACCGACCCCTCAGCGATGGTGGCGCCGGCTCCCCCAGCCCCTCCGGCACCGCCGACCTACTCCGCCTATCCGCCCTATTCGGGATACGCCTATCAGGGGTATCCAAACTACACGGGTGGCTACGGCCCTCCCGCCTACGTTCCGCCCACTCCCTATGCCTACGCTGCTGCCCCACCACCCCGTGTGGTCCGCCACACGCTGCAACGGCGTTCGTGGATGTGGCTGGTGGTGGTCACCGCCATCGTGGCGGCAGTGGTCGGTGGGTTGGTGGGAGCGCTGATCGGCGTCGGCAGTCAGCGCACCATCTCCGAGGAGTTCTTCCCCAATCAGAGTGCGCTGGCCCACCCCCGGGACGTCCAGGCGGTGCTGGCCAAGGTTGAGCCGGCCGTCGTGTCCGTCGACAGCCAGTCCACGTCCGGTGGCTCGCTGGGTGGCGACTTCGTCCAGGCGGCCGGAAGCGGCATGATCCTGACACCCGACGGTGAGGTGCTCACCAACAGCCACGTGGTCTCCGGGGCCACGTCGGTGACGGTCACCCTGTTCGGCCAGACCGACACCTTGGCCGCCCATGTGGTGGGCACCGACCCGGGCGACGATCTGGCGTTGGTGCAGATCGACCACGCCTCCAATCTGCCCACCGTCACCCTGGGCGACTCTTCGCAGACCCGGGTGGGCGACAGTGTCCTGGCCATCGGCAACGCGCTGGCCCTGGCCGGCGGACCGTCGGTGACCGAGGGCATCGTCTCGGCGGAGCACAGGTCGCTGACCGCGCAGAACGACAGCGGCCAGACCGAGAACCTGACCGGCCTGCTCCAGACCGACGCGGCGATCAACCCTGGCAATTCCGGTGGGCCGTTGGTCAGCTCCCAGGCGCAGGTGGTCGGCATGAACACCGCCGTGGCCTCGAGTAGCACCGGCAACGCCCCGACGCAGAACATCGGGTTCGCCATCGCCGTGGACTCGATCAAACCCCTGCTCGCCCAGCTACGCCAAGGGGGTACCGGAGGGGCGGGAAGTCCGACCCCCCAGATCACCCCGGCAGCCAACGCCGCCTACATGGGGGTGACGGTGGGACCAGTCACGCCGGCTCTGAAACAACAGGACCATCTCACCCCGTCGGCCGGTGCGCTGGTCACCTCGGTGCAGGCCGGCAGCCCGGCTGGCAAGGCGGGCTTGCAGGTCAATGACGTGATTGTCTCGCTGAACGGCACGGCCATCCAGAGCCCAAGCGACCTGACCACCGCGATCCACCCTCTCAAGCCTGGCGTCCAGGTGACCGTCGGAATCTACAGAGGCACCGCACAGATCAAAGTGGAGGTCACGCTCGGGGCCCGTCCGAGCGCCGGGTAGGATGCCCGACGCCGCCATCACAGGAGAAACCACTGCCATGACCCCGGTCAACGACGAACCGATCCTCCCCGAGGAGAATGCCGAACCTCAGCCCCCGGTAGGTCATGTCCGGGTGGTCTACCTCGGGCCGGTCGCACCCCACTGGGAGGTGCGCTCCGACTACGGAGATCCCGCCCTCGTCGAGGAGTTCCGCCGTCGCACCAATGCCCGCCTGGTGCTCCTGCCGCCGCACGACCCCCAGTACCGGCGCAATCGGGAACGGGTCATCCGTGATGCCGAGCGCGAGAACATTCTCCTCGAGTGGGATTTGGGCCTTCCCGAGGAAGAAGAGGTCGCCGGCGCTCCCGTCGATGAGGGCGTTACCGCTGAGGCCGAAGCACCGGTGTCCCCCGAAGCCTGATCGCCCGGGCGGTCGCCAGTGGATGGCCGGCGTGTTCAGTCGCCGGCCGGCTCGTCCAGTCTTGGAAGGCTGATGCGCTCCAGCCACAAGCCGGGGGCATCCACCTCCGACGGTGTGGGCAGATTGCCGGTCGATGACCAGAGCCGACCCAGGCCGTCATCGCCGGCCCGCTCGAGCACCCCGCTGATGAAGGTGCGGCCCCGGTCGACCTGGGTCTGATCGAGGTCGAGCCCGAACAGGGCACCCGCCGCCTCTTCGCCCTTGCCCCGTTCGGTACGGCGCCGGTACCACGCCTCGGCCAGTTGTCCGTGCGATCCGACCAGCTTGTCCCCGACCTGGGTGGCGATGTGGTCGGCGTAGGCGTCGATCACGATGGCTAGCGCGGTGAGTTGATCGGACGACCTGCGCGACTCGGGGGTGAGGAGCTCACCGAGCAGGGCATCCGGATCGCCGAACATGCCCTGCAGCGATTCGAGGTCCATGCCCCCTTCCGAGTCGACACCTCCGACCCCACCGAGGCCGCCGAGCCGGCCGGCCAGATCCTGTTGGGCGGCGGCCGACGACTCGGCCAGGGCGAAGAGGAGCTCCTCCATGCGTGCTCGCACCGCCGGACGGGTGAGCACGGAGTTGGTGGCCAACTCGCGGGCGCAGACCCAAAGCAAGGCCTCCTCTTCGGGCAGGCTCCAATCCTCGGCGAACGAAGTGATGTTGGCGGTGACCAGCAGGAGCTCATCCGACGGTGCCCAGGGAATGGCCAGCGGGTACTGGCCGAGGGTCCGCCGCGACAGATGGCCGACCACCGAGCCCACCTGCAGGCCGAAGAACATCGGACCGAGAGCGGTGGCCCATTGACCGAGCAGGCCGGCCAAGTCGCCGGTCGGATCTTCCTCGGCGAACGGATCGGGAGGGATGGAGGCATCGGCGGTACCGGCCGCAGCGGCGCCGGGGGCGGGGGCGGGGGCGGCCATGGCGCCCAGGACCGGCTTCCACGACTCGAGGGCCCGGATGGTCCAATCGCTCCGTCCCACGGGTACGCAGGTCAAGCGGCGACCGTCCGGTGAGACCGGCATGCCGGTGGCCTCGATCACATTGAGCTCGGCGACCCGGGACAGCTGCTCCACATGGATCCTCTGGATGGGCTCCACGTTGGGCTCGGTCTCCCCCCCGGTGGCCACGTTGATGGCGAAGGACCGGGTCATCTCCCACTGGTTGGAGGCATTGCTCCCCAGCATGTTCATCATGTCGCCGAGCAACGATTGGAACGGGTTACCGGGATCGCCGGC
>JADGOF010000369.1 GCA_017883105.1 Acidimicrobiales bacterium | reverse complement strand
TCGGGGGGGACGGCCAGGCGCCAGACCCGGTCGAGATAGCGCCCGCAACCCTCGATGACGCTGTCGGTCTGGGCCGTCCAGTCCACGTCGTCGGCCGGCGGGCCGACAAAGAGATGGAAGAGGCGGAGGGCGTCGGCGCCCACCGTGGCCAGATAGCTCGATGGTGCCACCAGGTTGCCCTTGGACTTGGACATCTTGGTCCCGTCCATCCTGATCATCCCCTGGGTGAACAGACAGGCGAAGGGCTCGCGCATCCCCTCGGGGGCCAGGCCCACGTCGACCAGCGCTTTGGTATAGAAGCGGGCGTAGAGCAGATGGAGGATGGCGTGTTCGATGCCCCCGATGTACTGGTCGACCGGCATCCAGTGGCGGGCGATGTCCGGGTCGAAGGGCTTGTCCGGGGTCCACGGATCGGTGAACCGGAGGAAGTACCACGACGAGTCGACGAACGTGTCCATGGTGTCCGACTCGCGGGTGGCCGGGCCACCGCAGACCGGACAGGTGGTGTTGAGGAACTCCGGGTTGGTGGCCAAGGGCGATTCCCCGGTGGGCCGGAACTCCACGTCGTCGGGCGCCACCACCGGCAACTGGTCGACGGGCACCGGCACGATGCCGTGGTCGGGACAGTAGACGACCGGGATGGGGCATCCCCAGAACCGCTGGCGTGACACTAGCCAGTCGCGCAGCCGGTAGTTGACCTTGCGCTCCCCGATGCCCTCGGCCTCGAGCCAGTCGATGGCCCGGGCCTTGGCCGTGGGGATGTCCAGGCCGTTCAGCCACTCGCTGTTGATCTTCTCGCCGGTGCCGGTATAGGCGCCGCCCGGTCCCCCGCCGGGCCCGCCGTGCTCGTCCCAGCCTTCGGGTGGCTGCACGGTGCGCACATGGGGAAGCCCGTATGCCTCGGCGAAGTCCCAGTCCCGATTGTCCTCGGCGGGCACGGCCATGATGGCTCCGGTGCCGTACCCCATCAGGACGTAGTCGGCCACGTAGACCGGCACGGACTGCCCGGTGAACGGGTTGACGACCGACGAGCCGGTGAAAGCACCCCGCTTGGCCAGACTCTGCGACCCGGTCTCCGACATCCGTTCGACGTCGGTGCTGACGGCCGCCCGGGCCCGTAGGTCATCGACCTCGGCCTTGTGCTCGGCGGTGGTGAGGGCATCGACCATCGGGTGCTCCGGCGCCACCACCGCATAGGTCATGCCGAACGAGGTGTCCGGGCGGGTGGTGAACGCTCGGAGGACCAGTTGTTCCTGACCGTCCGAGCCGTCCCGGCCGACCACCACCAGGTCGTACTCGGCTCCCTCCGACCGGCCGATCCAATTGCGTTGCATGGTCTTGACCCGTTCGGGCCAGTCGAGCGACTCCAGACCGGCCAACAACTCGTCCGCGTACTGGGTGATCCGGAAGAACCACTGCTCGAGGTCGCGCTTGACCACCACATCGCCGGACCGCTCGCAGGTGCCATCGGCAAGTACCTGCTCGTTGGCCAACACGGTCTGACACCCGGGACACCAGTTGACCGGGGCGCTGGCCCGATAGGCCAGGTCGGCGGCCAGCAGCTTCTGGAAGATGACCTGGTTCCACTTGATGTACTCGGGATCGTGGCTACGGATCTCGCGGCGCCAGTCGTAGACCGCGCCGAGGGAGGTGATGGACTCCTTCAGCTCGGCGATGCGGGCATCGGTGAAGAGCCGCGGGTGGGTGCCGGTCTTGATGGCCGCATTCTCGGCCGGTAGCCCGAACGAGTCGAAGCCGAAGGGCGACAGCACGGCGAAGCCCAACATGGTGCGGTGACGGACCAGCAGGTCGCCGAACGTGTAGTTGCGGACGTGGCCCATATGGGCCGGGCCGGACGGGTAGGGATACATGGTGAGCACGTACCAGGGAGGCCGGGGATCGTCGGCGTCCACTTCGTAGGTGCCCTCGTTAGCCCAGCGCTGCTGCCACTTCTTCTCAACTTCGATGACGTCGTAGGCCCGTGCCATGGCCCATGATCGTACCGGGAGGCAGGTGGGCCCCCGTGCCCCCAGCGTCAGGGCATCCGTCAGGTACGTGGTGAGGGGCAAGTCAGCACTCGGACAAAGACCGCGGCGGCGCCGTTTCCGGGCAACGGTGGCCCCCAGACGCCAGGTGGATCAGACCTTGGACGCCATCCCGCCGAGCGCTCTGCCCACGTTGGAGAAGCCACCCTTCACCGAGGACATGATGCCGCCCAGATTGGTCACGTCCGACGGCGGGGGCACGGAGGCCGAAACCGGGGCCCCATAGTGGGAGAACCCGACGGTGAGTGCGAGGACCGAGCCCGCGCCCGTGCCGGTGGTGGAGGACGGGGAGAACAGGCCGCCCAGGAGATCTCCGAGCGTGGCGTGGCTCAGGTCGATGGCCACGGACACCTGACGGAGGTAGCCGTCCTGGCCCACCCAGGCGGTCACCGGGACGGACACCAGCCCGAGCTGGTGGAGCGCCTTCGCCGCGGCCCCGGTACTCGGCGACGAGCCCTTACCGTTGTGCTGGAGCTGGGCCAAGAGTTCGGCGCCAGTGATGGTCGTCTTGTACTCCGTGGTCGAGGTCCCATCAATCCACACGGTGCCCACCTTGGTCACCGGAGACCCCAGCGAACCCAGCATGGCCAGGGCCTTGGCCGGATCGGTGAGGGTGGACAGCGACAACGACCCAGGGGAGGTTCCGCTCTTCGAGCCGGTGCCGGGCATGGTTGCTTCGAACCAACTCTTACCCCCGGTCAGCGCCGAGAGGGCGGGGACCTGCACATAGAGGTTGGAGCCGTCCGAGACGACTCGTACCGAACCACCGGCAAGCCCTCCGGTGTACGCCGAGAGGGCGGGGATGGACGCGGTCATCTGGCCGATGTCCCTGCTGAGGTCCACCGATCCACTCCCGGTGAGGAGGGTGGTCACCGAAGTTGCCGACTTCTGGGTGGCCGACACGGTGAAGGCCACGCTGTGGGAGGCGGCCGAGTTGGAGACCGAGGCGGACAAGTTGCCTTTGGCCGAGCCGGAGGCGCCGCTCACTGCGGACGAGTTGAACCCGCTTCCGAAGGCGGCAGCGCCGACGGCCACCGCGGCGAGGATCGATGCGGCAATCACGGCAACACCGATGCGGCTGCGGCCGCCAGAAGGTGTTCCGGCGGCGTTCGGGTCCGCAGTACCGCCGTCATGCCTGGCCAGCGAGCCCGGCTCGGCAACCGGGGCGAGTGCGTTGCCCTCGACCGCGGTGAGTGCATTCCCCTTGTACTTGACCAGTTCGTCTGACGTTCCGCACTTCTCGATCGTGAAATAGCCCCCCATCGGCCCAGGCCAGCGAGCCGCCGGGCTATTCGGGTATCGATCTGGCCTGCCGCAGGAGG
>JADGOF010000368.1 GCA_017883105.1 Acidimicrobiales bacterium | reverse complement strand
GACCTCGTGGTGCTTCCCCTTGGCGTCGATGAACTTGCCCCGGTACTCGACGGGATCCGGACAGTGGGTCGGCGCTCCCTGCTGGCCGGCCTTGCCCTGGACCATGCGGAAGCACCGGCCGGGGGTGACGGTGAAGGCTTCGGCGTAGTGGTCGACGTGATCCATGGGGCCAGGGTAGGGCGAGGACGTGGTGATCCGTTCGGCAGAACTGGTCGAGAGACTGGCCGACGAGGCGAAGGCGCGACAGGGGACCAGGACCGACCTTGATCCAACATTCGCCCCCACGGGGGCGGAAGTCAGAAAGCCCAACTCGAAGACCACCGACGAACTGGGACGCATCGTGCGACCAGTCCCCCCGCCGTGTTTAGTTCTCGCCGTACGGGGTATCGCGAAGGGGTCGAGTCCGTCGAGCGGGGTCCCGCCACCCCGCTCCGGACCCGGCTATCGCCCGCACCTGGCCTCCGCCCGTACGGTTTGAGGGGCACAGGGGTGACCGTGGACGGAGCGGATAGCGTCTGTCCCTGAGTCCGGTGCCCGCCGGACGCCAGGGGGATCGAAGATGGCCCGTGACCGACAACCCGAACCACTGTGGATTGTCTGCTCCATATTTGCCGATCACGATCACAATCACCAACACATCGAGGGCGTTGGCATCGGGTCGATTCCAGATGTGGCGACCTACAGACTGACTGCGGAAGAGGTGCGCGAGCAACTGCCGGCGCAACCGTTCTGCACAAAGGACGCCGAAGGCAATGAGTGGCGCGTTCAGCCCGTCGACTGCAATGAGTTCGGCTGCCCCGTCAAGACGATCAGATCAGTGCCCCAAACCCCGGAAGGGGTCAGACTGGTCGACATCGGAGAGTGTCCGAAGGATGGGGAGTCTGAAGCCAAACGGGCGCCGCTTCGCCTTGAGCAGCATTGGGAGTACGGGCCATAATGGCCGTGGCTATCTGGGGGTCAGGTCGAGAGGATTCCGACCTCCAACGATTCAGCCGCAGCGATTGCCTGGTCCTCCGTGTCATGCGTGTACACACGGAGCGTGAGGGAAGGGTCAGCGTGGCCGAGTCGGTCCGCCACCGTCCTGGCGTGATGGCCGGCCCTGAACAGTTCGGTAGCCGTGTAGTGCCTCAGATCGTGGAATCGGTATGGCCACGGTGTCCCGGTCTGCTCCGCCATCTTCGTGCATAGACGGCTGAAGGCGAGGGTGACTGCACCCGGCAACACCGGACGAGTGCCCTCGATGCCAAGAGAGAAGACGTAGGCGTCGGGGCCGAGCGCTACTTCGGCCAGATTCGCATTGTCGGTGGCCCGTTTGAATCTGCCGGCCAGAACGCCCATGGTCTGCTCACCCAACGCGAGTCGTCGTACCTGGTGGGACTTGGGGTCCTTGTCGCCCCATCCGTCCTTCGTCTGCCAGATCGAACGGCGCACCGTGACCGTCTGCGCCTTCCAATCAATGTCGGACCACCTGAGCCCGCACAACTCGCCACGGCGCATCCCGGTCAACGCGGCGAACGTAATGACGGTGGCCCACTCCGGAGCCTTGGACGCAGATGCAAACTCTATGAGTGCTCGCACCCGTTCAGGCGGCGGGACAGTGAGCGCCTTTTTTGGGACCGATGGGGGAGTGGCATCTTGGGCGACGTTCACAACCACGGCTCCCCACTTGCGGGCCTGTGTAAGCGAAGCCGAAATGATCCGGTGATTGTGCATCACCGTGGCCGCCGAAGTCCCAGCGTCGAGAAGCCGACCGTAGAAGTCGTCCAGAGTCTCGGCGGTGATCTCTGTCACTGGGATCGATCCGAGTTCTGGTCGAATCGTTGATTTGATCTTGCGTTCATATCCGTCGATGGTGCTCGGCGAACGTCCGCGGCGTCTTCCATGTGCGACCCACTTGTCCAGCAGCCGGCCGAATGACAGGGCTTCTGCAGTGCCGTCGGCCGCGACCCGAGCAGCCTCGGCATTCTTCTCGGCTACTTCAGTCGTCATGAGAACTCGCATCGATCGAGCGGCCCTGATGCCACCCTCACAAGTGCGGCTCGATTGGCGAAGCTTCCCAGTGAGCGGATCGCGCCCGGCGTGTACCCGGACCTCGTAGCGCTTCGGGCCGACTTGGCGGATGCCCGTTTCGACCTGCACTCTTTGGAACCCGGTACCCTTTCCGGATTGGGAATTCACGACCGCCATTGATGCCTCCAAATATGGGATAGGAGATGGGATGCCAGCGGTCATGAGTATATAACACCAGCCCAGGGGCAGTAGCTCAGTGGTCAGAGCACGGGACTCATAATCCCTCGGTCGCAGGTTCGATCCCTGCCTGTCCCACCAGTGCGGAGAGTCCTTGTCGTGGCGGTCTGACACAAGTGCACCGAGTTGTTCGGAAGTCCTGACAACAATTTCAACTGGACCGGATGGCAGCCGAGGCCACCTCGATCAGGCGACGTCCCGGTCACGTACGGCCTTCAGTCCGGTTCGAACGGGCGAGTTCACGTCCTGCGGGGATGACAGTCGGCGGAGGATGTCGTCGTTGCCCTTATCGTGCAGACGTCCGTAGGGCCTTCCGATGTGCACACGCATGACCGTTCCCTCTGCCGGTCGCCGTGGGACCCCCGTGCTTCGCCGGCTCCGTGCCGGCTGGAGACCTGGCCAGTGCCAATCCCTTCGACACCGACTACCGGTCCCGTGTTTCCAATGGGGGAGCGTTCGACTTGGACATCCCACTCTTCTCCGGATCGCAGGGCGGTACGCCGGTCGACAAGCCGATCGTGTCGGGGAGCGCCCCAAGGGGCCCCGCTGCCGGTGTGACCGGCTGCCGTACCTGGGACCGATCACCTGCGGCCATGCGATACTCTGCGACCCGGAGGCAGGTGCAACTGACCGGAGGCGCGGGCTCATTCGCCCCTGGGTCGCCGGTGCGGTCATGTGCTGCCCGACCGGCCCAATCGGGACCACCTCTCAGCCGGTGGCATCAGCGATCACTACCAGTCAGGAGACCCATGGACATCGAGCAGTTCTACAGCGCCGATGAGCGCCGACGACAGTCGGCCGAGGTGGAGTTCGGCAACAACTGGTTCGATGTCAAGGGAAGCCGGTACGAGCTCAGCTGGGTGGAGGACACCGGCGAGCTCTACATCATGCTCGAGCTGATCCCGGAGGCCGACTCGTGGACCCCTTTCGGCGACATCGAGGTGGAGTCCGTGTCGGTGGGCGGCATTCTGGTGACGGTGATCGGGTATGTCCCCACCCTGGTCGAGGTGGAGTCCATCCTGGCCGGTTGGTCCGAGGAGATGGCCAAGCCCGATGGCATCTCGTGGGTGGCGGAACGCCTGCGGGCCAATGGAGTGCCGGCCACCGCTCCGTCCTGAGC